>DAOVFC010000001.1 GCA_030668645.1 Candidatus Bathyarchaeota archaeon | reverse complement strand
GCTCTTTCCCTCAGGTCCTGTATGCCCGTGAGCCGCAGCGCCCAATCCACCCTCGTACGCAACTTTTCCCTCGGAACTCCAAGATTTTCAAGTCCGAACGCCACATCTTTTTCCACAGACAACGCGAAAAGCTGGTTCTCTGGATTTTGAAAAACAAGACCCACATGCTTTGCCAGCTCATATATCTGTTTCTCAGCCACTTTTAACCCCGCAACCACTACTTCTCCTTTGAGTTCGCCTTGGTAGAAATGCGGGATTAATCCATTGAAGCACCGACAAAGCGTTGTTTTTCCACATCCACTCGGGCCGGTGATCAGGGTGAATTCTCCCTTCTCTATTTTTATGGAGACGTTCAAAAGGGATGGTTTTGTCCCTCCCGGATAGGTGTACGTGAGATTTCTTGTTTCGATCAACGCCATTTATATGTGCCTGCCCGATTATTTGCGAAGTATTCCGCTCATTTAAGAGTAGCTACTTGAATGCGAGTTAACTACTTTATCCTTCAAAGGCGATAACGCTGGAGATATCTCCTGAAAACCCTGCTTAGCGTTGGCTATTTCACATGTTTGATATAGCGCGCGAAGATAAAAGCCAAGCGGAGAAGTATGGAGAGTTGATGGTTAATGCCCGAAGATGGTGTAATTGTGGATTTGATTGCTGAGGCTTTATGTAGGCGAGAGCTGGAGACTCAGAAGGCGGTCTGTGAAGACTTTCAGCGTTGATTATAATGCTGAGAAAGCTAAGCAGCAAACAATCTGAGATGAATTAGAAAGGGAAAAACGGGGGAGGGGGGTCGGCTGCAAAAAGAGCCCTATCCTGAAACAACATAGAGTTATGATACCCCTCAAAAGGCGAGAAAAATATAGTGACAGTTTAAGAGGTCTTCAGGTAGACCAGAGGTAAGAAAATGAAGGGTTGTTGAACAGTTGAAAAGTTTCCAACGCCTGAACCACGCGCGCTGCAGGGCGTACAACGAGATTCTTCACAAGAGAAAACGACGAATTCCACTTCCAAGCCGCTAAAAGATTAAAACAAGCCTGCAAGCTCGTCAAGGTTGGTTTTTGAATACGTCACCGACATGGAAGGCTCCAAAATCTTTAGGAAGCGTAAGTAACCTTCAGCGAAGCCTCAAAACTGTACGTTCTCCCTGAAAATTATATGCTTTCCTTCAAGAGCCATAAACAACGTTTAAGCCCTATCTCAACGTCGCCTACACCGTTGACGCCGGCAGCGGTGGAGTGTCCACCGCCCATACCGTGAAGATACTCGCCTAGAGGCTTTGCAATGTCTCTGCCGAGGTGCACACGTGTTTTTTCGTAGAACTCGCGGCTGGAGCGCAGGCTGATCTCTAGATTCTCATTTTTTTGTCCAGCCACAACTGCGACATGGGCGCCTATGTCGATTAGGGCTCTGGCTGCAGAAGCTTGGTAGGCGCTGACGTGTGAAAGCGCGACTATCCATTCCCCAACTTTCAGAAATCTAACTCTCTTGCAGGCTTTTAACCTTGCAACGCGTTCGGAGAAAACCATGGGCAGTGAAAGCAGGGATAACGCTTCCTGCACGTTTACACCGGAGTCGACCAGCTCTGCAACTGTCTTTAGTGTGGAGGAGTTAGCTAGGATGAAATGGCGTGTGTCAAAGGCTATGCCTAGAAATAACGCCTTAGCCTCGTTTTCACCTAATTCAGTGTTCGTCTGCTTAAAAAACCCGTAAACAATCTCGCATGTTGATGAAGCGTTTTCATCGGTTATGCATATCTTCGCTAAGCGTTCTGTTTCAGGATGAGCTGCATGATGATCAATTACGATGATCGGCGCTTTCGAGGTCTTCACTTTTTCAGCTAAGTTATTCAGCTGCTGAATCGTGTTGGTATCCAACAGCACTATCGCGTCGGCGTCTTCCATGTTAGGCTGTGTTTTCACTTCGATTGGCAAATGGTTTAAGAGATGTTTTGCGAGACGGCTTATTCCATGGGAAGCTACGATTTCAGCTTCAAGTTCCGGTTTTAAACGTTTTAACAAGCCTGCGAAGGCGTAAGCCGAACATATTGCATCCGGGTCGGCGTTGTGGTGACATAACAAAACAACACGCTTCGCGTTCACATCGTCTAAAACTCTTTTTACCTCGAGGAAAGACACTTCAGCTCCCTCAAAAATTTTTCCGCAGAGACGAAAGCTTCCTTCACAGCCTCGTCAACAAGTTTTTGCACATCAAAGCTTTTCATCAGAGGCGACAAGGAAACGTTAACTTCAACATTCAATCTCACGGGTTTTGCGCCCTCGGTTTCAACATTTACGTTTAGTTCCTCCACTCTTTTTGGAGGAACCTTTGACAAAACATACTCTCTAGCGGTTTTCTCCGCGGTTAAACATAATTTTTCAATTTGTTCACTGGTTAATTCTGGAATACCTAGTTCTTCCACTAATTCCACCAAAAACTTGCTATGGCAGAGAAGGGGAAACCTGACTTAAGTCCTGCTGAAGTTTCGTCTGCAGATCCTTCAGCTGCCCCCGTAGGCGTTCTTCCTGCTTGCCCAAGACACTCGCCCGCATGTTAAGCAGTTCTTTCCGGTCATTCAAATCCGAGGTTACCTTGTTTTTTTCTGATTTTACGAGAAGCGAGCCTACGGACTTGTATATAACTGCGTCATCAGCCAGTTTCTGCAGTTCACTTGAAGCCTGCTCAATCTCTGTTAGTTCAAGTTCCACCTGCTGCTTCTGCACAAGAATCGACTGGAGCGTTTGCTGAAGCTGTTGAAGCCTCAACAATCGTTCCTGAACTCTGGGTGGGAGCCTCGAGATTTCTTCACTCACTTTACATCCTTCCATCTGCACAGCAGTAGTACACGCCTGTTAATTAAGCATTTTCTTAAGTGTTCAATTGCGATTGATAATTTAGATAACCAATGATGGAGACGTCTCCACAATTTCCTTTTTTGAGCCGATTTTTAGAGTTTTTGGGCGAAATTTTCTCCAATAGCACCTACCCCCTATACTTTTGAACATTTCAATCCATTTATCTGATAATGATTACAGTCTCTGAAGGCTTAGGGGGGGCAGTATGTGCCACTCTTCCTGAGTCTCGCGGCTATTCCCTGAAAACTATTGTTTTTAACATACCTCGCCTACTTGACTCCAAGCGCGTGCTCTACCAATTTAAAAACGCAAGAATTGGGATATCGCACAGTACGTTTCATATAGTTATATTAATCCGCTTGCACGCGCAAAAAGACTTCTTTCTTTACTCGGCCAACCTCAGCTTAGGCACTGAGGTTCCTTTCTTTTCTGCGAGAAACTATGAGTCTTGCTGCTTTGAGTGTTTCGGTGGCTTGTTTATTCTTTAGTTTGTGTCTTTTCTCGCCGAGTTCGGTTATGGCGGACTCTATGTCGGAGATTTCGATGAATCCTCTTCTGAGGCTCTCCAACAGTATCGTCCATGTGTTCCAAACTTTAAGTCCGTACATCTTCGCAAGGTCTGAAAGGGTTTTCTCATCAACCAATATCTCCGCTTCGCTTTCTCTCGCCAACAGAAGCGTCTTGGCGTCAGTTCGAGATATGTTTTCGCCTTCCGCTAACCTTTCAGCGGCTGAAGCTACAGTGTCAGAAACAGTCTCAATTATGATCCACCCATCTTCTACGGCTTTCCTTATGACCTGAGCGTCGGCGTGACCGAGTCTAATTCCCTCGTCAACCGCTTCCCTCTTAACTTCAGAAGTGATTGATACCTTGTTGAAAAGCTTCTTAATGGGATGCAGCTTGTCTATCTGGGCTAAATGGATCAGCGGTCCAGCGTCAGATACCGCTTGAGGCAACACTCGATTCCCCGTATCTCGTCCTCAGATATTCCTTGACGATTTCTGAATCCCAGTTAACGGGAATGCCTTCCCTCTCTAGCATTTCAAGGAACTCCCGTAGAGGGATTCCCAATATTTCGGCAGCTCGTCGAGCGGTTAACCTCTCCTTTCGGTAGAGGCGGGTAACTCTTCGGCGTAATCCATCTTCGATAAACTCCTTAAGCAAGGTGGAACGGTTAACGTTCTCAAGGTCTCTCACGGCTTCCACCCTTTCTAAATCCCTGCGTGAAAGACGCACAGTAATCACGGTGCTTTTTCCCAGCATAACTTTTTCCACAAAGAAAACAGAATACATTGTAATACATAAGCTTTGCTTCTCAAAATTCCCCTCTAACTCTGGAATTTCATGTTAAGGTAGCCAAAAACAGTTGAGGAGGTAAATTTATTGAAGGTAGGGTGGCTTACTGTTCTTTTGAAAGCGTGAGTAAGCAGTCGTAAACACTGGAAATCCATCTTAAATAAGCGTTTACCGTCGCTCTCAAAGCCACAACATCTCTTGCTTCAATTTTCAAAACTAAGAAATTCTCTGTTTTTTCTATAAGCGTTTTTGAGCGTGTTGTGGGAGGAGGCTTATCGGTCTCCGGTTTTAAGGCGTCGTAAGTGATTTCTAGATGTTTCTTTGAGGGAAACCTTAACCGCACGACAGCGTTTGCTTTCGTGGTTTTCACTTCCAATTTATGTGGGAAAATTTGATGTGTGAAAGGACCTTATGGTGCTTGTGGTCTTCGCGATGCTGTCAGTAGCGTATGCTTTGTATTGGTCAATACCTAGTTCACTTGAAGTTTAGGCTACCTGGTTCCCTTTGCTACAGCTTCTTCCTTTGGCGTTCCCTTAGCCAGGCGTCTTGCCACGATTCCAAGCTTAGTGGTCGGTGTGTACGCTCCTCCGGTGAATGTGAATCCGCATTTCTTGCATCTCCAAACGCCGACGCTTACTCTCTTAACGGCTGTGAATCCGCATTGGGGGCATCTGTGCGGCTTTCTCATCTCTGAGACTATCTTGATGTAGCGTTTCCTAACTGCACTGCCGTATTTGGCTCCGAAACCACGTGTTGGGCCCACTTTTTTGGTTCTCTTCCCCACTAGGCTTTCACCAGTTTTTTGCGCAGTTCCTTAGCCTTCTCTTTAGCTATTTTAGCGGTTTCCAACACCTGCTTTGATGTGAACCATCCGCTGCCGCCTTTCTGTATCGCGCAAATATTTCCATCATCGTCCGTAGTCATCGTGAGTCTAGCGTCCATTATTTGTTCCTCTTCAAGCCACGGATCAACGACGAGTTTACCGTTTATTTTCGCACAGGTAATCGCTATCGGATGCTTTCTAATCGGAAGCGGCTTGCGGCCTGGTTTTATCTTCACGTCGTCTTCTTCCAATTCGTAGTTGAACATCTTCGTGTTGAGCAGAGCGGCGAGGGCGGCTAAGGCTGAGGCGTCTATTAGGTTTCCGTCATGGTTGAGTACGTAGACGTCTACGAAAACAATGAATACTTTTTTGCCAGGTTTGATGCATAGTTTTTCTAGATCGATGGCTTTTGACTCCCGTATTCCTCTGTCAACGACTCTCGCCAGTTCTATTGCGTTTTCACTCGGCGGTCCAGGCTCGAATGTCGGTGAAGCCAAAGGCACGAGTTCAGCGTTCACGGTTAACACTCCTTCGTTTGGTGTGTCTGAATACGGTGTGCCTACTTCGATTTTTATTCCAGCCAGCACTTCAGTTTTTCCGAGAAGCACACGCGCTGAGCCCTCTGCACGTTCAACGACTCCCTGTTCAATCTGTATCTCACGATAGTCTGTTAAGCCTCTGCCGTCCAGCCTTTTTCCCTTCGCAATCAGCTGTTCAATCTGTTTCTTTTTCACACGAACAACTATTGATGACATTACTCTTTAGCAGCCTCCTTAACATTCATGTACTTTGCCTTTAACGCTTCTTTCTGTAAAGCGTAAATCTTCATGCATCCTTTAAGAGCTAGATTCACTGCCTTTTCGAACTCCTTAAGCGACAGGGTTCCGTCCATCTGAAGCAGCGTTATTGCGTTCAAATTCGACATCAGAGCTACAGGCACATCGGCGCCCCCCTTTTTGTCCTCAGTGTCCATTAAATCCAACACTATTGTGTCGTCAATTTTTCCAGCTGCGCATGCAGCCACCAGATCTCGCATGGGTATACCCGCATCTGCCAAAGCTAGTGACGCCGCCGTGATGCTTGCGCATCTTGTCCCTCCATCTGCCTGCAGAACTTCTATGAAGATGTCTATGGACGTTCGCGGGTAATACTCAAGGAAGATTGAGGGTTCAAGGGATTCTCGAATGACTTTTGAAAGCTCTCTCTCCCTTCTTGAAGGCGCCGGTGATTTGCGTTCCTGCACGGAGAAAGGTGCCATATGGTAACGGCATCTTAGACGGGTCCGATCTGGAAGCGATAGATGTTTCGGATGCGCCTCTTTTGGACCGTACACAGCGGCTAGAATTTTGTTTTTTCCCTGTTGAATGTATGCTGAGCCGTCTGCGTTTGCTAAGATGGCTACCTCAATTTTTATAGGTCTTAATTGGTCAGGTTTTCTTCCATCCAGTCTTAAACCTTTTTTATCAATTAGCTTCTCGGATTTTTGACTCATTCTTTACTTTCCTCCTTTTCTTTGTTTTAGTTTTTTCCTCTTTAATCATCTGGGTTATTCGGTCTGTTAAACCGCTTATGTGAGATTCTTCATCAATTTTATGGATGACCATCACTGCTAACTGTTCGTCTTCAAGTTTTTTGCCGGTTATCAATATGACTCCATTGTGTCCGAGGGTTATGTGGCAGTCTGTTTCCTGTTTTATCATACTTATCATCGAACCTTTTCTTCCGATTATGCGGGGAATCTTTGTCGGGGTAACTTTCACTATTTGTCCACGTGTTATTCTTCCGAGTCCCGGCTCACCCACTGTTAGCTGTGGATCATGCGCTCGGTCATAGGCGACTATCTTCGCAATTACCAGGTCACCCACATTCAGAACTGCAGATAAGTCGTCCCTCTGCGGTCTGAACGGTCTGTTCAGAACATCCGATGCCCTCAGCAAGGCTAGGTATGGCGCGTTTATGTCAACGGTCCATCCGCTGAATCCCATCTCCGTGATTGTTCCTATGACGGTGTCTCCTATTCTCGGGATGTAGAACGCTCTTAAAGCTACAACGCTTATGTTTCTGTCTCCATACTCTATGAGTCCAATTCTTGAGGCGTAGATTTTCTTGTCTTCCTTGTACGTGTTTTCACCCGCTACGTATTCGCCTTCTGCGAGCAGATCTCCCGGGGTTACAATCTCTCTTCTTTCGAAAAATGTTGGCATGTTTTCACAACCTAATTACCATTATTTAAGATGTTATCTTCGCTTCTGCGTTTCCTTTCGTTACTTCCCCTAGCTTTTCCAGAAGCGGTCCATATAAGCCTGCAGGTATCTCAAGGATTCCGTACCACGAGCCGTCTGCACGCCATTCTTCACGTTTTATTGTTCCGAATGCCTTTATTGTTCCGTAGGCTTTTGCTGCGTACTCGGCTGGTATGCGGACGCTGATCGCAGTCTGCTCCATTTTTAACGGTAAGATTGGACGTAACAGTTTGATTACGTCTTTCGCCTGTTCTTCCGCCGGTTTGAACGGATCTATTGGATGGTGTATTTGCTCCATTGCCTGTTCTACGCGTAAGGGCGGATGCGGAAGGTTTGTTCTCGGATCGGCGCACTGCCTCGCTATGAACGCTATTATCTGTTTTCTCTTCTCTTCAGTCATTTTTCTGCGTTGTTCCGTTGTCAGTTGTATCGTTCCTTTTTTCAGTATTGTTTCCGCTATTTTCAACGTTTCCGTTGTTCCAAAGGCTTTGCGTAGCGTTTCCTCCGAAACTTTTGTGCCTTTGTTCGCGTCCGAAAATATGGTTTCCGCCGCCAAAACTTGTGTTACCGCAGATATTCTGCCCAGGCGGTAGTCTAACGCTCTCTCAGGTTTGACCAGAACCTCAAAGTGTTCACCGTCACGGGTTATGCGCGCAACTGTGTAACGTTCGCTCATCCGTTTTCACTAGCCTAACCCTTAATGTAACCTTCGATTTTTTCGTCGCTGAGCATTTTCATCTTCTTGGTTGCTGAAGGAATAACTGCAATCTTTATTCTCGGAGCTAACTGTCTGGCTTCTAGGGCTTTCGTCAAGCATTTTACGGCAAGCCTTACTGCGTCTTCAAGACTCATGTCCTCACGGTATTCCTCCTTCAGTATGTTCAGCACGGTTTCTCTTCCCGCACCCATAGCCGTAGCCTTGTAGCCCCTGTACGCTCCGCTTGCGTGCGTGCCGAACAGTCGGTTTCCAGTCTTGTCCACTCCGCCGAAGATTAGTGAAACTCCGAACGGTCTCACACCTGCGTGCTGCGTGTAAAGCTGTTTTATGTCACATATCCTCTTCGTTATCACTTCAAGGTCTATCGGCTCATCGTAGGTTAGCTTGTTGCTTTGAGCGTATATGCGTGCCTGGTCTATGAGTGTGCGTGCGTCTGAGCTTAAACCCACTATACCCGCGGCCACATGGTCATCGATCTTGAAAATTTTCCATGAGCCTTCCGAATCCTCAAGGGATGTTTCAACAGTTTCCTCTGCTCCTAAAACCACTCCCTCGGAGCACTTTATTCCCAAAATCGTTGCTCCACGGTTAACCAGCTCCATTGCGTACTCAACTTGAAACAATCGACCGTCCGGTGAAAAAACGGTTATCACACGGTCGTATGCACCTGGTGCTGCAAACATAGACATTTATTTTTACCTCACACATTCTAAACCTGCTTGCAGACTTTCATATTACAACTGAACTAAAAACCTTTTCCTATTTGTTCTGGACTTTTCCTTAGTATTCTATTTTCGCTTTCTGAAGATTCTGCCTCCATCATCGTATTCGCCTGTAACATATTGGATAGACAGAGAGAGGCCTATACTTCTGGTCATGAGGGGTATCGAACATACGGTTGTAATCGTCGGCTACAGCACTGCAGGTGGATCCCAAAAAGTGTACATCAACGACCCAAGTGGCGCATTAGTGCACGATGAATTTGGCGTTGGTGAACTTCCATATATCGCTGTTGAATTAGACTGGAACGAACTCACCCCATACATCAACTTCATGTCTTATTTAATAGCGGTTGGCGGTACACCTCGTCCTCCGAAGGGAACCATCGACGTTCATGATTACGGAGTTCGTTTTTGGCACACAATTACGCAATGGCCTCCTGAAACCTACAGCTCTTATGACGGCCTTGCAGATGTCTACAGCTGGTTGTATGGCGATGATAAGGGGCTAATTTGGGAACGCGCACCGTGGCACCCCTTAGCGTTGGATTCAAGGGACTATTTCCAATTCTATCAATACATCGTCAACTATGCATGCATGGAATCGTCATAATTGCTTCAACCGTTTACTGCATAATTAGTTGGCCGAGTGGTTGGACAGAGAACCTGCATGACACCCTCCTTGTACTTATAGCTTTTTCAACAGGAGTAAACGCAATCGCAACCGGAGCCCTCATCGACATGCACACCATGCAATACAAAACAAGAAAGCGTGAACTATAGAGGAAAAATCTTTGTTGGTTCACTGAGGAGTTAAATGAGTTTTACACATTGTTAACAATGAGAGTAGACATAAGCGTTTATGACTTTAGGGACAGACCTGCTTACCTAATCCTTAATTCTGAATCCTATATCAAATTCCTTGATAAACCTTCTTTCCTCTTCGATAAATCCAAAGTAATCTGCGAATACATCATCAATTTGATCAATGATACTTATCGATTTTGATGGGATTATCTCCTTTATTTTTATCACATATCCACCAGATCTCAGATTAATTTTGAGGTTAGAATTTTCATCGTAGCTTCTCATCAGTTCGTTAATCAGTGGCTTTAGTCTCTTTTTCAGATTTTCAGAGAAATTGTCTAGGTCGAGGGGAAAACACTTGATATGTTGGGCTAAGAGATCTCGACCATCAGACCACACGACAAACCACCAGTAGAATAAAGAACTGTTCATTAAACTATTGACGACAAATGAATTTTCTGACTCGAAAGTCAAAGGTTTATAATGTGATGATATCTTTCTCTCTCTCAAGTCATATGGTATTTTTTCTCTGGTCTTGTCGTTCTCCCTGCAACTGTTATAGTGTTCAACTTCCGGTAGGTAATCTTCTGTATGAGCGTGTATCCAATACTGTGGCGCATTATAATACCAAATTTTTGCTCCATCAGCTTTCTCGAAGTCTCTAAGGGCCTTTCCCTTTGATTTTTGTTGAAGTTTCGTGAGTATTCTCTTTTCGATCTTTGTCCCTATTTTCGGTACTGTTTCTTCTGGATTTTCAACTGTCCAATCACTAGTTTTAAGATCCTTGAAGAGTTTAGCTCTGTCCCTAGAGAACCACCTGTGATATTTGCTCGTAATCACTTTCTTTGCCTCTGTATCCTTTTCTGTGATTACGATTGTGGCTCTACAATGCTCCAAACCACTAAATATCTTGCCGGGGCGATCATCGAAACTGAAGTATTTCACTTCGCTTGAGTTGTCATGAATAAACTCTCTTATAGAGCCCATTCTATCAGTGGACACAAGAGCGATTGGGACAATGAACCCAAACCTGCCGTTTCGCTTTAATAGTTTAATTGATCTTTCAATGAAATAGGCATGAGTGTTTCTGCAATTATTTGAAACGTAGAAAAGAGGTTCTCTGACTTTTTTTCTTCCCTTCTTGATCTCCTTCTGAGATTTGATGATTCTGAGATCAGTTTTGTTGTAGTTCCTATCTTCTACATATGGTGGATTCCCCACAACTACATCAAATCCGCCTTCTGCGAAGACATTTTCAAAATCGATTTTCCAGTGAAAAGGCATTCTACTCGATAGGTTCTTGCTTATTTCATCGAATTCACTTTTTTTCAGATTGCCGTTTTCGTGGAGAAAATCGAGATACGAGTTGCTAATGACTTCGTATAACTTGTCTCTGATCTTTTCTAGCAAATCCCTAACTTTGACAGCTCGTTCTCCCGATTCTACAGAGTAAACGCCTAAAAGGGTCTCGTAAGCTTTGATAGTGTCCTTCAACTTCATCCTGCCGAGAAGATCTCTGACTTCATCTATCTTGTTTCCATAAAATTCTCTTAAATTTTCTAGTGTCCCTTGTACGTGTGGGTCTTCCAACAGGTTTATCAGAGGATGCGTCAAGAGATTTTCATCCAATAAACCTATGAGGCTATTTCCTGCAATAATGTTGAAATCTATATTTGGTAGCGTCTCAATATGTTCTAGATCTTCAACTTCTTCTATTATCGATAGCCATAGTCTCAATCTGGCTATTTCGATTGCATTTTCATCAATATCAACTCCGAATAGATTTTGAGATATTATCTCTCTCTTCAGCCTGTATCTATCAACGTCTTCAGGAATTGCTCTCAACAAGCTTTCCTTTACTCTCAGAATCAATGAGAGCATAGCAGTTAAGAAGTGACCTGAACCACAAGCTGGATCAAGAACTCTAAGCAGTCCTAATGATTCAATCATTTTCTTGATGTGCATTGGATTCTTGGGCACGTGCACCGGGTCCAGTATGTCTTCTATTGAATTATACCCCTTCAGATCGGTATCGCTCCATCCCGCCTTCTTCAAACCATCAATCATTTTTCTGAAAACAACGGGTGTCAACGTTTCCTCTATGATAAATCCCACAGTATCATCAGGGGTGTAGTATGCTCCCTGCATTTTCTGCTGGTTTGTGCCAGTTCCAGAAATGAAGTTAATTGTTTTCTCAAAAATATAGCCCAATATGTCTGGGTTTATGTCCGACTCTAAACCGAATTCATAGCGATCCAAAAGGTTCTCTATGACAAGTTCAACACCCTCATTTTCTATGTTAAAATTCTTTTCGGATTCGATTACTTCCCTAAACAGTCCACCATTCAAATAGGGGATCTGACTGTAGAGAGAGTTGTTTTTTACTGTAGAGGTTCTACCATCTTTACTCTTGTTAAAAACCTCATAGAAGAGAGGTTTCAGATAAGTTTCATAAAATGAAGCTGGAGTCCTTGAATGTTTGTAATTTTCAAGCATTTTCTTCAGTAGGTTCTTTGGCACTATTCCTTTTTCTTCAAGGAATTTGATGAAGATAATCCTATTCATAAACACAACTGAAAATGAGTTTGCATCATTGTAGTTTGCACCCGAAGGTGTCACTACTCTCTTCAACAGACATGTGCCTTGAATGGTGTCACCCTTCTGATCGTACCCAAAAACATATCTTACGTAATCATTATAGAACCTCTTTGAGATTTCCTCCTTCTTTTTCTCAATTCTCTCCAAGTAGCCTTCTAGGAACAACGAAACGTATTCACGGTGGTAAGTGAGGAAATCTTCCTCTATTTTTTCTACTTCTTTTTTACTGACAAAGGCAGCTGGGTTAAGCAATTTTAAGAAGACAGGTCTCAGATCCACTTTTAGGAACTCTTTACTTTGCGCTGATGCAGTGTCAAATTTTAGTAGAATCCATTGAAGTCCATCGGTGGCAATACCATAATCAGTCTTAGAAGCTCTAGATATCAGCCAATCTTTTACCTGTGAGACTCCATGGTCTTTGCTATTCAGATCAATATTGATTGGTTCTGCTTCTACGTAGAAGATTGGCTTATCCTTACTTCTGGGTCTAATTGTGTAATCAGGCTTTTTCCTGCCCCCAGGTGAAGGTAGGATAGTCTCAGGGACGAATTCATATCCTAAAAACTCAATGAGTGGTTCAATTACTGCTCTTTTGGCGAATTCCTCTGGTGATTGTTCATCTTTCAAATCTTTTGAATGATAATCTTTTGACTTGACCAGTACGTCCTGAAAAGTCCCAAAAACCTTAAACTTGTTCTTAAGGTTTTGATAAATCTCCCTTAGTTTTTCGTCAAGTTCTTCTCTTTTTTCAGGAGCTACCTGGATGACGGGGAGACGGGTTTGTGCCATGAAAACACATTGTCTGCGATTGTATAAAATCTTTGGTATTCTGAGAGAGTTAAAATGCATGCACTATCTTGAAAAGCAGGGTTCCGCCAGAACGGGTAGACTTTTGTTTGGTTTAGCTGTGCAAGACGTCTAAGCGCTAGACTTAAGTGGTTTATGGATGCTTCCTTAAGCCATTCTTTATAGTCCCTCTGGTGAAGTGAGTGTGCTCCCCACCGATTCTCCGGCTGTATGGAAAAGAAAATTTTGCGAGAATTACTTTTACTTTATTGACTTTTCCTTTCAGCATCCGCTTATTATATTCTGGGACAGCAAGCATAAACGTAATCCAGCCGAGCTTTTCCAACGCGGCAACGGCGTCCAAAAACTTCTGCGCGTGCGTACTAAAAAGAGAGGTTCGCAAGTGATATCTCCACGCCCAGGTGTTCAAATCCCACCCCCGGCGCGACGGCATGAACTCTTGTGACCTTATGGAACCCAGAGACCAAAAACGGATTCTATGCATGATTGATATTTCCTGTTTCGATTACTCGGAAAAACGCATAGAATGATTTCATAACCTGATATCGTCAGCTCTTTTCCACAATGCTCTGTTATTTTTCTAACTCCGTTTAGCCCCTTTCTAAAAGTGGTAATAGCCTTCAAACCCTTTAGGGCAGTCCTACCCAGTACGCAGATTTTATCTGGCTTCAAACCGTCTATTTCTTTTTGCAAAAAGTTTTCAGCGCATCTCTTAATGACATAGGGAGGGGGACTTTTTCCCTGCGACTTGTCTAACCTACATTTAACGGTGTCGATGAGGAGGAAATTTCTTTGTTTAAACCTTTGCAATCCTCTCTCGGCTTTTTCTTCAGGTATATCCAGCAAATTGAAGATTTTGTCTTTAAGTCTACCTTCTGTTTTCTCATTGTAGAAATACCCCTCATTTCCATCCTTTGGCGGTGACTCTGCAATGAAAAGCACCTTCACTTTCGTTGGCCTCCACCTTTCAAGAACCTGAAACTTAACGTAAGGCTTAGGCTTCATGCACAGGACTTGAGAGTATTTTTCACAATCCTTACATTGTTGTATTTTATCAACAATGCAATCGCGCGGACGTAATCTCAATGTTGGGCGTCACAATCCTATTTTCTCTTTGATCCACGCCCATATGGTTGCCGTGATTAAACCCGTTATAGCGATGCCTAGTAATCCAAAACCCCACATCCATGGGTTCGACGAGCTAAGAACTTTTGCGAATTGTTCAATCGTTCCTATTGGTGTAGTAACATTCTTAATGAACCATTCAAGAACTACGATGGGAAAGATACCAAATCCTACAAGGAAAATTAAGGCAATTAATGCCATTTCTTAATTTCATCTTCATTCATTTTCTTATAATCTTAATTATTTCTTTCTTGACCTTTTTCGAATCCGTCCTCTTGTATTCATTATTCCGATTCCCGAACCTTTGAGCAACCTTCTCGCATCCGGAATCATAGGAGCCGGAACCGCCATATACTTCTTGCGCGCCCTTGATCGTTTGAGTTGCCCAACGGATGCATACATATCACCTTGAGTGACTGCAACTTCTATAGCCCTACCCTTAGAAACGATATCAACCCCTTTCCTTCTATGTCTCGATCCAGATTTCTTAGCAAGCCTATTTGCTATTTCATCATGATCATACGCCATCTTAGCATTCACCTCTCTTTCTTACTACTCCATTTCTTTACTTTCTTGAATCTTCCACTTGAATCCCGTGCGACAGCCCGGTAATGCCCTTTAACTTTTATCCTTCGATATTTTCTTGGCAAAGGCACACGCTCATCGGTTCACTTTACCCATATACTTAGTTTTCCTTTTAAAGGTTTCCTCTAGAATAGAAATAACTGACAAATTGACCATATATTTAATTTTGAACCTGTTCTGCGAATAAGTTTCTTAATGTGTGGGCAAAAATCAATCATACCCGTCATAGGACTAGTTGCCGAGCATCAACATGCCCTTTGGCCGCTTAGATGTTCAACAGAAAACAGAGTGAAACACGCACTGTATACAGTACTAGGTTCCCTCAATTTCTCATGGTACATCTCAGTGACTAAAAACACTTCAGGGCAAATGTGACCTTGAAGGCATGCTAAGTTTTGCAGAAATCTTAACCTCTCAGCTCAAACGACGGCGAATACGCATAGATGGTCTGAAAAATTTTTCAAGAATGCCAGAAAAATCTTATCTAAAACGTGAACACGAGCGGATAATATCTGTTCTAGTTCGCCACGTTGCAAAGGTGATTTCCTTTTTCTGTCGCCCTCTAACTCTTCGATTCGAGCTTTCAGTTCTGTGATCTACTCTTTTAGAGCTTCGATTCCCATTCCCTGTCCTTCCTGATCACCTATTGCATTTTTCTCCATTTCAACTGATAGAAAATGCGGCGCGGCATCAGGATTATTTTAGTTTTGATGTAGGTTTCCCGGCTGGATGGTAATTCCTTTATACTGGCAAGTGTTTACTGTGATAGCTGGACAGAAGACCGTGAGTTTATCATGGGATATTTGGCGACATGGAAAGTTTTAGAGGATATAGTTGCTGAATTTCGTAGAAGAGACGTAGCTGTTCCGGCAGGTGTAATAAGCGACTTAAAATCCGCTAAAACTATGATAACGATTTTGAAGGCTGACCCGCAACGCGGAGAGACCGCCCGAAAAATTGAAGAATACCTTGAAAAAGTTGAGATATGCCTTGTTTCTAGAGCGCAAGAACGGTTCGGCGTTGAATCTGTTCATGAGTGGTTGGAGAAGCTTGAGGAAGCGTCCAGAAAAGAGTGTGTGGAGGAGATTGAAGAGGCAAGATTTGTTCCGGGGCTTCCGCGAGAACAGAAGTGGATTCGTGTTAGGCTTTCAGCTGAAATGCCGATTAAAGAATTAAAAAAATTGGCTGAGGCGAACGGTCTCTCCTGTAGTGTACAAAGCGATGGTTATCTGCTTGTTTACGGCAAAGACCGGTGCGTAAAAAGCTTTGTCAAGAAAATGGCTACGAGATATGGTTTGAAAGTCAGAAAATAAGCTTTTCATTTTCGTGTTGTTTTTGTCAGAAATCTAATTAAAATTAGATAGTTTTTTATAGAAAAGTCCTATAGAACTGTTTACAACTATGAGTGTAAGCTGAGGGTAAGGTGAGGGCGTAAGCTGGATGCCCTACATTAAAAAAATCGAGCTTAGAGGCTTCAAATCATTCGGACCTAAAAACGTTAAGGTACATCTTGACAGGGGCTTCACAGTATTCACCGGTCCTAATGGAAGCGGAAAAACGAACATTGTGGACGCTGTCTTGTTTGCGTTAGGCGAGTTAAGCTCGAGGAGGCTTCGTGCGGAAAGCGCTGCAAAACTGATTTTTCACGGTTCGGAAAAGGCTGGGTTGGAAAGAGCGAAGGTTGCTAAGGTTCTGATTCAGTTTGATAACCATGATGGACGCATACCCATCGACACAACCACCGTTACCATCTCACGTGAGGTTCACCGAAACGGCCAAAGTGTGTACAGGCTTAACGGCAGAAGAATCTCCAGAACGCGCATTTTAGATGCGCTTTCCATGGCTGGAATAAGCTCAACAAGCCAGAACCTCATTCTGCAAGGCACAATAACACGCTTAACGGATATTTCCTCCTCTGAACGCAGGAAAATAATCGAAGGCCTCATCGGAATAGCGCAGTATGACGCTGCGAAGGCTGAAGCCGAAGAAAAACTCCGAGCAGCGGACATATCAATACGTACGGCCATGGGCAGAATCGACGAAGTGCAAAAAAGAGTTGACGATTTAGAAAGGGAGCGCAACGAACTGCTCAGGTACGCTTTTATCCGAAACGAAATCAAGCGATTCGAAGCGGTGCGGCTCTCCAACGAGATGGCGCAAATCCAGAGGAAGATAAAGGCTGTTTCTTCAAAAGTCGACGAAGTTGGAAGGAAAGTTGAAAAATTAAGGCTGCTTCGGGAACGGTTTAGATCTAAGAGGAAGGGTATTGAAAGTGAATGGCGGAAACTGAGCTCAGAGATGGTTGAAGAGGGCGGCGCTGAGGTATTAAAGGTTCAAATAAGAATCGGTGAATTGAAGTCGAAGCTAACAGAGTTGAAGACTAGGATAAGCTCTGGAAAGGTAAGTCTTGAAGGTTTGAAGCGGATTAGAGAAAACAACCTTCAGCAATATCAATCCATCAAGAAAGAGATTCATGAAAACCGTTTAAAAATCCGAAGGCTGAAACGTGGGCATGAACGCATTTCTGATGAAATAACAGCGAAACAAACGGAGCACGACGCACTTGCGGAAGAAACCACTCGACTTTGGGAAAACCTAGGTGAAAACAGCAAAAAAATCCGCGAAATTGAACAACAGATTGACAAACTCTACAAGAGGGTTGCCGACTTAAGGTCTGAGCATGCTAAGAGCCGAACAGCAATCAAAATCTGTGCAAGAAGGCTTAAGAGCATGACGGACCGCAAGGAGGGGTTCACCGTGACGCTTGAGGAACTTGAGAAATCCCTAGTCGAACTTGAGAAGGTGCAGAAGGAGCAGAAAATCTGGCTGAAAAACCTTGAGCGAACGCTGGAGCACAGAACCGCACAGAAAGAAGCAATAGGAAGAGAAATAGCTGAAGCTGGAAAAATCGCTGACTCCGCACGGAAAGCTGTGATAGAGTTCGCAACGCAAAAGAAACTGGCGGAAACCGTGGCAACCGAAGAAAACGCCCTAAGAAGCGTTGAGGAACTCGGCGAATTAGGCGTAATCCCCGGCGTGTACGGTAGACTGCGCAACCTAGTCAAAGTTGATAAGGTTTATGAACGAGCAATAGAGGTTGCGGCAGCGGGATGGTTGGACGCTGTGATTGTCAAAGACTTTGACGCAGCTTTCGCGTGCACGGAAACGCTGAGAAGAATGAAGCTTGGGAGAATAAAGATAATTCCGATTCATGGCGTCTCAAACGTTAAATCATTGAAGGTTCCGAAAAAGGGGAGTGTAAACGGAGCGGCATCATCCTTCATGAAATACGCAAAGCAGTACGAACCAGCGGTGCACTGCGTCTTCGGAGACACCCTGATAGTCTCGAACGAGAAAGTTGCTTTTGCACTATCATCTAATGAGGGTTACCGCACGGTTACGGTTAACGGAGACCTCTACGAAGTTGGCGGCGCTCTGGAAAGCGGTTATTACCGCGCTCCGATAGATTTTTCGGCGATCATTCCAAGCGCAAAAGCCATCAAAAGCCTAGATGAAGCTGTTACGGCCCTCCAGCAGCATCTTTCAGGAAGAAGCGGAGACCTAGCTTCCTTTGAGGAGGAAATTGGCAGAACCCGCGTTGAAATCACTCGGTTATCAGAGGCGATAACCACACTGGACAGAGAAATAGCAAGGGTTAAGAGAAACGTGAAAAGAACAAAGACCAACGTTAGAAGAATAAATCTCTCCGTCAACCGACTTCAAAAAGAAATCGTAAAAGAAAAGACAAGGATATGGCAGTACAAGACTGAAAAAACCTCAATCCAGAGGGAAATGCGGAAACTGCGGAGGGAACTGGCAGCTCTAAGACTGAGAACAGACCCAACGCACATCCAAGAAATGGAAATCAAAAGGGAGAGACTCGCTGAGGAAATAATTACGCTGAGGCAAAAACTCGGCACTGTTCAAACGGAAATCTCGACGCTGCAGTCGCAATTTGAAAACGTTCTAAGAGTGGGCTACAGAAACGCAAAAATCCGGCTTTCAAAGGTTAAGCAGCAGTTACGAAGGGTGGAGAAAGAAACAGAAGAGGCGCTTCGGGAAAGGGAAGGGTTAAAACAGGAGCTTTCAGAACTTGAAAAAAGCCGCATCGAGCTTTCGAAGACTGTTTTATCCGCGAGAGAGGAAGCAAGAAAATTCACGGTGCAGATCGACGACGTAGACAAGGAATTGCGTAAGCTCGATTCCGAGTACGAGCAAACAAGCCGTGTGCTTAATCAGCTTCAACTCAGCATCCAAACATCTCTTTTGCAGCTGGAACAGCACCGAAACCAGCTTAAACAGATAGGCTACGAACAACCCCTAGAAGTGTCGCAGAGACAAGTTGGAGAGGCTGAAACCTCCATAAAAATGATGCAGTTTGAGCTTGAGAGAATAGGTGCTGTGAACCAGCTTGCCCTTTCACACTACGCTGAACAGATCGCCCGCTACAAGGAGCTTTCATTAAGAATGAACGAGCTGGAAAGAGAAAAGCAAGCAATTTTACAATTTATGGATAAAATCGACCGCAAGAAGCGCAGAGTCTTCATGGGAGCTTTCGAGAAAATCAACCAGAACCTCCAAAAATACTTCTCTAAGCTCACCGACGGCGGAAACGCGGTTTTGAAGCTTGAGAACTTGGATGAACCGTTCTCAGGCGGTATTGACGTGCTCGTTCAGTTTCCGAACAAACCCTCAATAGTCGTAAGTGGAGCCAGCGGTGGAGAGCGTTCGGTCGCCGCTGTTGCCTTTATCTTCGCCATACAAGAGTTCGCGCCAGCATCCTTCTACATACTTGACGAAATAGACGCGCATCTGGATGCTTTTCACATGTCTAAGCTCGCCAGCCTTCTTCTAGAAGAATCTGAGAAATCCCAGTTCGTCATCATAACGTTAAAGCCCGAAGTTGTGAACAAGGCGCAGAAGGTTTATGGGGTTTATGAACGAAACGGGGTTTCAAACGTCATCTCAGCGAGATTTCTGGAGGCTGCGGCTTAGTGTCCCTAACTTTCAAGAAGCCGTTTTATCTGTATCCTCCGTGGAACATTCTTTTTGATTTCCGCAAACTGGAGAGGCTCACGCCATGGAACATTAAAATAGCGTATCTGCTTACAACGTTTCTTGAGGAGATGGAGAAGAGGGGGCAAGTGGACTTCAGAGCCTCCGGAGTAGCCCTAGACTCTTCGGCGTTGGTGTATCTGCTGAAGTCCAAGCTTTTGCTCAAGCTTGAAGAGCCACCGCCGCCGAGGGTTCCACGAGATTTCCTTCCTCCACCGCTGTTTCTGCCGCTTAGACACGAGTTAACCTCCACAACAATACGGAATTTGCTCGAAGTTTTGGACGACGTTTTGAAGGGTGAAAAACTGGTTCACGTTGAGAAAGTAGCTGCGGAACCTGTTCTTCCAACTCCTTCTGAAATTCTGCCTCAAATAGATTTGTATCTGATGGAAATTGAAGCTCAGATGGAGAAGCTTCATGCTGCTTTGCTGCGGAGTGTAAAAGGAAGCGGGATAATATCCTTCTCAAAGTTCATAAGGGGGATGGACAGAATGGAAACCATCCGAACTTTCATTCTTTTGTTATTCTTGGCGCAGAGGAGAACGGTGAATCTGTGGCAAGATGAGGAAACCGAGGAGATTTACGTAACCGTTGGAGATTTAAGCATTGCAGAAGGGACAGACAGCGGAACATTCACAACGTGATCTAACTCTGGTAGAGGCTGCCCTGTATGTTGCGGGCCGTCCATTAGATGTAAAAGAGCTATGTTCGGTTTTGAAAACGCGTTCCAAAAACAAGACTCGAAAACTCGTGAAACTGCTTAGGCGGGAGTACACGAGCAGGAACACCGCGCTGGAGATTCTGGAGTTGAAAGATGAGAGATATGTTTTGCAGTTGAAGGCGGGGTTCACGCCAAAGGTTAGGAAACTAGTCAAGAGGCCGCTGCTTTCTAGGGGACCTTTGAAAACGCTTTCTTACGTAGCCTATCGGCAGCCCGTTACGCAAAAAAGGGTTGTTGATGTGCGTGGACACCACGCCTACGGCCACATCAAAGAACTGAAGAGGATGGGTTTAATTTCCCGTGAAAAAAAGGGTCGTTCAACCATCCTGAGAACAACGGAGTATTTCGCCGATTATTTCGGCTTAAGCCATAACATTTCAATGCTGAAAAGACAGCTAAAAAACGTTTTCGAAGACTTCTCGAAGCATGAGCCTTAAGCAGGAAACGGATAGGTTTATATGTAAAATGACGTTGATAGTGGACACTTAAGTTAACAAGCCTAGGAGGAACAAAAGTGGGTGTTTGGCACGGCGACTTACACAAGAAAAAGTCTTCAGGAGGCAGGAAACGAGCTTACAGAGTAAAGAGAAGGTTCGAACGAGGCTCTTTTCCAGTCGAAACCACCTTAGGTGAACCGAAACGGAAGATTGCTCGAGGAAGAGGAGGGAATGTAAAGGTTAAGGTTTTAAGGGATAAATACGCGTGTGTAACGGACCCGAAGGGTGGGAAAACAGAGAAGGTTGAGATTGTGCGTGTTGTTAAGAACCCTGCGAATGTTGACTACAACCGAAGGGGCGTGATGACTAAAGGCGCCGTGATAGAGACTTCTCTGGGTTTGGCGCGTGTCACCTCTCGTCCTGGACAAAATGGAGTTATAAATGCTGTTTTAATTGGCGAAGAAAAGATAGGTTAGGTCAACTCTACACTTACGAAGTATGTATGAAAAGAGTTTAACCAGTGGATCAATCAACTGGATTCCCTTCTAAAGTAGAAAAAATTCCGAAATCTGTTTTTGCAACACTTTCACGCGTAATTATCCATTTTCAATTCTTTTTAGAGTCTGATGCAAATTCTTTACGCACAATGAATCTTACGGCTTCCATTTCTGTCATTTGCGGGTTCTGTTCTAAGCCTTTTTGTATTTTTATTTCGAGTTCCTTTATTCCGAGCGATTGAACAAACTCTTTGACAACTGTCAGTTTGCTAAGTTCTGCTCTGCTGAAGTTGCGTATTAAATATTTTTGTTCAACTTTGTTGACGTTATATTTTATGCCTTGAATGGGGCTTCCCATCAGATATTTCTTCGCTTCTTCGTCTATAAGTGACCTGTTTAACTCTGCTTCGAATGCTTTTCTCAGGTAATTGGGTTGAATTTTTTCTTTTTGCAAGCCAGCCCGCTCCGCCGCGTCTTTAACAACGCGCCAGATGCTTGAGACCGCCATTTTGTCTCCAAAGGGCACGTTTTTTCCTTCAGATGCAAATAAGGGACTGTTTGCCGTCAACTCTCTTACGTTAGCTCCTTTTTCCCTCATTTTTTGAATTTTTCTTTCCCTCTCGTTAATGTAGGCTCTCAAAGAATCGCAAGCCTCGGCTCCAAAAAAAGCATAAAACGGCACTTGCGAAGACTTTCTATTAATACGGGACGTGATGCGAATTCTTACTGGAACTCTGTTTTTTTCAAGCTGTTTTTTGACATGTCCATATTTGAGGTTCCGTAAGGCGGTTATTCCTAGTCCGCTCTGATACATACATAGGATTATAGCTCGGTTTCGAAGAGAACCGACATAGTCTGCCATAGCGTAAATCTGTTCTTTGCTTGGAATAAACTCTTCTTTTTTGGGCACCCTAGGAATAGTTTCAAGCTCTAAAGAGACGCCGTTCGCTTTGAAAAAGGACGTCAGGCAAGTCCTTACGTGTCTTGCCCTTTCTCGTTTATCAGAACTTAGCAGTTTATTTATAAACCCTTGCACAAGCTCCGTGATTGCAGGAGAGGCAGAAGTCAATTCTTCTCGCTGGTCAAGTTTTTTGGTGCTAGACGCGATATCGATCAATTCCTTCGGGCTCTTACCTGAGTATTTAGTGAATTTGTACAAGGTTCTCAGAAAACTGGGAACAGTTGTTCTCCATCCATCTTTCTGTTTTAACTTCGTAATCCACTTTTCAACGCTGTCATCTTTCAGTAGCAATTCATATTCGGGGGAGGTGCTGACGAAATAGCCACGCTTACTTCGTTTACGCCAGTCTTTTAACATTTCATTATCCATGTTGCACTAATCACATTTATTCTTCAAATCTATGCGTTATCCAGGAGCGACGAATCTATATGCAACGTGTTTTCCTGCTGTAGGGCTTTTTCTGGTGATTTTAATGATGTCTCCTGGCTTTGCACCTATTACAATTACAGCTACATCTGATGCTTTAATTCGGGGAAGTTGATACGGCTTTATATGATACTTTTCTAACAGGTCTCTTGCTTTCTCAGGTGGAAGAATTTCATGTTTCGGTACCAACTTGTGCTTGAAAATGTTAAAGGACGGAATACGTTTCGGAATCAGCTCTATACCATATTTCCTTCCTTCTCTTTTAGAAGCCCAAGTGTATCGTGTGTTAGCAACTATAATTCCTTTTTCAACTTCAACTGCATCCATAAATTTTCTTAGTTTTCTAACAATGGCTACTCCCACCACTTTGCGGTTCGGCATGCACCAGATAACTGCTTTTTTCCCTCTTGGAAGTTTAACTATGAAATTGATGGTATCCTCTTGTTTCTCGCGTCTTATCAGCTTGTAACCTCTAAGCTTAATAAGGGTTAGAGTCTTTCTTTCCTCAAGAGTTTTATTTTCCAACAGGAAACTCACGCTCATAAACCGCGCGGGCTTTGTTTGCGGCATCAACCTTCGTCTTCAGATTGTTCATTAGATCAGCGTCTAAGGTAATTTCTATCTTCGAGACAGATGGTGGTTGTGGTTCACTCAACATTTTCACTCTTAACTTGGAACGATATTTGCAAAAGTCAGTATATAAGATTTGCTATCTTCCATTCAAATCGAAAATCTTTTTAAATTTTCCTCGACTTTACAATGCGCGCTGGGTTCGCATTCTAAATAAGAGGAAATTAACATGAATCGGGTGCTATTTTTCTTACACATACATCTGAACCAGCCATTAAGACCTTCATTTCACTTGATTTATCTTTTGTTTAATCCCAAGAGGTTGGCTATTTCATGAATTGTTCTGCGCTTCTGTTTCTCTCGTATATAGGTTCGAACATCCTCATCGAAGGAGTGGTAATAGGGGTCTCCCTTTACTGTTAAGGGTTGGATGAAGTAGTTCCATAATACGCGTATATATCCCACGGGCACACGGCGATCTATTAGAACATATTTTATACAGCGGTATAGAACTTCAAGAGGGTGATATCCTAAACATTTCATTGCTAATCCCCAAGTTATGAATCCATGTTGTTTCCCCAGCTCGCGGAGATGACGATACCGAATGTCTGAGTAATTTTTAGTGGAGTAGCCTAACTGTAAGGCTTTTTGAAATATCCATCCCTCATAGCCATAGTAGGGAGGGAAATGCCCTCCTATTTTATGAAAGAATCTGGTCCTTATAAAACGCCCCGATCCCCTCGGGGTTACATCAGGGTGGGGGATCCCCTCTATATCTCCTGATGCAACAACAATTCTATGATCTCTGTTCATCTTGACTAGGATATGCTCAGCATAACGTGGAGGGTATACGCAATCATCCCCGCTAATCATTATGTATTCTGCTTTGATTTTTTCTTTTTTCTGCGCCTCTACCCCGACATTAATGTTTTTTACTACTCGTCGGATATCGTAGCCTTCATCCTGGAGAGTGACAACGTTGACTCTTTCGGGATATTTATGTCTTAATTCTTCAAGAATGAGGGGTGTATCGTCGCTTGAACCGTCGTCAACGATGCACATGCTTACTGGAGGAATCGTCTGATGCATAATCGACTCCGCGGTTAACTGAACAGTCTCGGCTCCATTTCTCGTCAAGAGAAGCGTCCAGTATTGCGACTCAATCTTTTTCATTGCTGATTGTTCAATCTTCAGGTGTTCATTGTAGGTAAAGGGGTTATCCAGCACGTTTACCTTATTAACCGTTTCAATCACCATCCGTTAATTCTCCATCATCTTGTTGTAGAAATCAACAAGTTTGGAAATCTTACTTTCTACAGTCAATTTATGTCTACATCTCATAACATGTCCTTCTAACTCAGAGACGTTTACATTTCTTAAAGTTTCAGGTAATTCGTCAACGTCTTTAATGATCAAGCCTATGCCGTATTTCTCTATGAAACGCTGAATTGTTTTATGCGGGAACGCTATAACTGGCAGACCGCTGCTAACATATTCGAGAACCTTGTTCGGAAGGGCGATGTCTAAATGGTTCCCATTTTTGGCACCGTTAAATCCTACCCAACCAAAATCATACTGTGTTATCTCATAAAGCAAGTTCTTGCAGCCTAAAGTATCATGGCAATGTATGAATCTGTTGCGTTCAGCTAATTTTTTATATGTTCTATTGCTTTTTGTTATGTGGTCGCTTGTGGGGTAAATGTGAACGTGAATTTTATGATCAGCTATTCTTCTGAAGATTTCTCTTAGGTCATAATGACTTCCCTTTACAACGCTGGTAACGCATCCGATATATACTATATGTGTTTCTTTATCTTTATTGGATATTTTCTTCTTAAAATGTTGAGGCATTACTGATTTAGAGGCATAGTTGTAAAATACAATATCGTTTTGAGCATCAACATTGTATCGTTGTTGAACGTATCTTTTAATTCCATCTGTAGCATAAATCCGCCCGCCGCTCTCTTCGCAAGCTCTTCTTTCCTCCTCACGGTACCTCGCTAATTTTTCTTCATCGTCATCCCTAAAGAAACCCGAATTATGGACGGATAGAACTTCATGCACATCATGGATTACAGGTATGTCCTCAGCAACATCAATGGCTGTCAATGTCAAGATGTTTGGCGCGTTATGACTGTGAATGATGTGAGGCTTATACTTGTTAATGATTCTACGCATATCGTCACTGATTTTTTCCGGATCAAGCTGAATTATTTGATCGAAATACTCTTCCCCAAACCCGTATAACCTGCTTAGTGAGTGTCCGGAATGCCCAAAACAGAGGGATACGTTGTTTCCCAGACAGTGTCTCAATCCAATAGCATATTTTAAAGCTCGTATACACGGCTGAGGCTCTAAGAACAATATTTTTAGAACCCGTTGAGTAGTTTCTAGGCTCCTTAAGGAGGTTGAACTATGATTTTCTATACTCTGCATCTTGTATAATCACCCTATGTTGTGGTTTTGCGCAGCTTCAAAGAGGGGAGATGTTACGTCGCGCTTCGAGATGCGAGGAAAACATGTTGTTCCAAGAACAAATTCGATTTCCTCATATACCTGAATGAAGCAGCGTTAAAGTCGTCTAACGGTCAAAGAAACCGTTGAACCATATTAGTTAGGTATATATGCCACTATATAAAGGATTTTCGATTTAGATGAAAAATAGCAAGTCTTTTATATAAATCCTTAAAGATCTTACTTGAAACGAAAGAAGGAAAGAATTTAAGCGCGCGCGAGAAACATTTGTTGAAGGCAATCTATGAAAAAATCCATAATCATGGCAGTGAGTGAGTTGGAGGAAGAAGTGGAAGAAAGGATGCATGAGACATGTTCCGACCGAGAATAAAATCCGAAGGCACCTAAGCGATTGATCAGTGGTGTACATGGATGAATAGGATTGCTTATGCTACGGCTATAATCTTGATCATCGTAGCTATGGGTGCAATCAGCTATTTCGCAGCGCAATGGGACGTTCTCCAAGAGCTAGGAAGCTTAGATTTTGTTACCTTAGACAACATGGTTCTGGCTTTGAAGGCGGTCATCGTTTTAGTCGGGGCGATCGTCGCCGATCGAGTGGTTGGAGGAGCGATCAAGCGGTATTCTAAAAGGATTGGTTTGGTGGAGCACATAGAAAACGTGTTCAAGGTGATCGCGCGAATCGTCATCTTTGCCACCGCTATAACCATAATCCTCCCAATATTCAACATAGACACAAGCGTTATTCTGAGCCTCTCTGCCCTAAGCGGTGCTGCCATAGGTTTCGCCGCCACACAGACCGTTGGAAACTTCCTAGCAGGATTATACATCATGATATCCAGACCCTTCACAGTATCAGACTACGTGAAGATAGGAAACGTGGAAGGTCAAGTCAGGGAGATAACGGTTAACTACACAAAGATCTACACGCCTACCCACAACCTCATGGATATCCCTAACAAACAAATCTTAGACAGCCGAATCTTGAACTACTCCAAAAAGGATATAGTTGACTATACGTTCAGAGTGGGTTTCCCACCCACCCTCCCCGGGGACATTACAAATGCAGGGTTGATCGAAAACTGCATCGCTCCGGTCATCGACTCCTTCTACAATAGGCACAAGGAAGTGTTTGTAAAGAAACCTGAGGTGACCGTCGCTACAGACTACATGGGTTACATGGGGAGTGTTGGACTAGACAGGCTTCAGAGAACTTTCGCTGTGAGGGTTTTCTTTAAAGAGAAGGATGTCGAAGCCTTCTACAACCTACAGCCCGAACTTCTAAATGAAATAATCAAGAGCTGGGACGAATACAGTAAAAAAGTCACCAAGGATGTCTAGTTCAAAAAGAGGATTAACGTCTCAACGGTTTTTCTCTTGTGAAGGGTGTTTACGTCCACTGCGATTGTTGATAAAACCGCTAAGATAAGAGAAGACACAAAGGTCTGACGCTTCGTCCGCGGGGAAAAACGTTGAAACAGGCAGTAATCGTGTACTCGGACACTATGTTTACGTGGGCAAAGGAGCGAAGATTGCTGGATTCACATTCCAAATGAGAAGAAATCAACATGAACAAAGAAATGATAAATAAAATCGTAAAGTTCGAATTAGAGCACATTCCCAATGGCTTCTAAAGGGTCGACTCAATAATACTGCGTGGTGACTGTTCCACCTTTAAATAATATCGTTTGATGGAGAGCATCTGGATGTGCAAGTAACAGCGCGCGCTACATAAGATAAGTTAAACCCTATTTTGTTGTGGCTGCACTGCGGATTTTCGGTAGCTGCTTAGCAATCTTTTTGATTATCTGGTTTTTCGGTTCCTTTTTTGCCACCAACAGCATACCTGTTTTCAGCCGAGGAGTCTTCGGATAGTCAGCATCCAATACAAGTTCATGATCTAAACCGAGTTTTGCCACCGCTTGTTTTATCTCCAAAATTTTGGGAGACGCCACCGCCAAACTTTTCGGGATTCGCCTTCCTTCATTTCTCGTTTTCGTCGAATCGAAGTAAACAGGCCATATAACCATCTTGTCTTGTTTGCGCAATTCTGTTCGCTCCTTCCATCATCTATGGGCGTAGTAAGCCGTTAATTTCGTGTTAACCCTGTCGACTCTGACGAAGCCGAATCTCTCAAACTGAATCGTATCGTCTGACTTTAATTGTTTGCAAACTTTTTCAGCTATTCCCTCCGCCAATGTTGCATCAGGCATAGCAACTTGACACGGCATATCGGCTCCTATGAGTATCCAGTGAATAAGCGGTGCTCCCACCTTTCTTGCCTCCCTGTAGGATTCGCTGGTGAAAACCGCTTCAGCCGAACACGCACTCACTTTCTCGATTCTTATGTTGAACAACTCCATGAGGCGAATCATATCTCCAACTCTCGAAGCGTCCACATCTTCTCTTGAAACCCAGAAACGTGCATGTCTGTCTTCTCCTTCAGGCTTTACCGTGTATTCTCTGACTCCTCTTTCAGGATGGTCCGGGTGCAAGTTGATCTTTGACGTGAACGGTTCAGGGATGCTTTTAACCGTCAGTTCTATCGGGTTGTACACGAAGAAGTATCTGTTTGCTTTCGGATCCAAGATTTTACGGTTGTGCGCGTAAAGGTTCTCCCAGCTTAGAACAACATCTGAAGTTTTGGGTCCGACGTCGATTATCAGTCTCTTAATCGCTTCCGGCGTTATCCCACGCCGTCTCAAAGCTGCGAAAGTTGCCAAGCGGGGGTCATCCCAACCCTTGAAGAGACCTTCCCTTATTCCCTGAACGATTTTTGACTTGCTTAGGGATGCTCCTTTGATTTTGAGTCTGCCGTAGTGTATGGAGTCCGGATACCGCCAGCCTAAATACTTGTACATGTATTCTTGACGAACCTTGTTTGTTAGGTGTTCTTTTCCACGGATTATATGTGTTACACTCATCAAGTGGTCGTCTATTCCACAGGCGAAATTGTAAAGTGGCCAGACATGATATTTGCTTCCGACGCGTGGATGAGGATACTTTTCGGAGTCGATGACTCGCAGTGCAGGCCAGTCTCGAACCGCTGGGTTCGGATGGTTCAAATCTGTTTTCACACGTACCACGACCTCACCTTCTCCGTAGCCGCCCTGCAGCATGCGTGTCCATCTCTCAAGCTGTTCCTCAGGTGGCAAATCACGACATTCGCATGGTTTTTTGGCTAGCGTTCTTTCTCTGAACTTCTGCGGTTGGCACGTGCAGACGTAAGCGTTTCCATCCTTCAGCAATTTTTCAGCGTAGTCGTAATAAACGAGTATTCTATCGCTCTGAATGTATTCCTCGTCGGGCTTGCACCCAAGCCAAGCCAAATCCTCTCTTACACAGTCATAAAGCTCCAAAACCGGTCTTTTCAGCTTCGGATCCGTGTCTTCAAACCGTAGCAAAAATTTACCCTTGTACATGCGCGCGTACTCGTAGCATAAAACTATGGCTCTCGCCGAACCTAGGTGCAGGACACAGTCTGGATTAGGCGAAAAACGTGTAACCACTTGAGTGTATCTATTCACGTTCGGTAAGGGCGGAAGACGCTTTTCCTCCTCAATTCTTTCCTTGACAAGCGTCTCGGGCCATTTCTCTTCAACGATACATCTCTGTTCGCTTAACGGGAGGCTGTTAACCTCTTGAACGATTTCTTCAACAAGATCGGATATTTCCTTGACTTTCGCTCTTAATTCTCGCCTTTCAGCCAGCAGTTTTCCGATAACCGGTCCTGCTTGTGCTTTGCCGTGGTGTTGAATAGCGTTTAGCAAAGCAAACTTTCGAATCAGTTCTCTGAGTTCCGTATTCTCTTCTTTTTTCAACGGTTTAACTCTCTTTCGTAAGCTGAGACTTCAGATTTCCCTTTCAATCAGGTATCTTGCGAAGGCGTTTAACCTTTCCTTCGCTTCCGAAATCGGCAAAAGCGTTTCAACTTCCCTCCAGCTTTCCTCAACCATTCTTCCGGCGAACCCTTTCACGTACTCTATTGAACCGTATTTTTGCATAATCGCTATGGCTTCGTCCCTAAGCTTTTGATTGGTGGTGTGCATGTTAAGGATCTCGATGAGTCTTTCTCTATCTTTAGGCTCTGCGGTTTTTAAGGTGTGGATGACAACGAGGGTTCGTTTTCCTTCTGTTATGTCTTGTCCGCGTCCACCCTTCTTTTTGGCAAAGTCTACGCTTGTTAAATCCAAGACATCGTCTTGCACCTGAAAGGCTACACCTACACTCTCGGCAAAACGTCCAAGCCTTTCAACAAGTTCAGGGGTTGCGTCAGCCAAGACAGCGGCGATTTTTGCAGCCATCCTCGCTAAAGTACCCGTCTTGTAAGCACACATTTGCAGGTAATCTCTTTCGTTAATTTCGTTTGCGTTTGCCAAGCCTTTGTGCCACGTTATGTCCATCGCTTGACCGAAGCTTAGGCTAATCATCTCTTGCACGTAGGTTTCGTATATCCTGCAGAGCTTTTCTGCGGAAATTCTTTCTCTGTTTTTTATTAGTGGCAGAAGCGGCAGATAGTACATGGCGTTTCCAGCGTTTATGGCTATGTCTAAGCCGAAGATCTTGTACGTGCACGGTTTCCCCCTTCGAAACTCTGAGGCGTCCTCTATATCATCTATCATCAGCGTTCCGTTGTGGATTATCTCCGGGATTATGGCAAAGTCAGCGAAATCGTCTGGGTTTTTGCCTAACGCTTCGCAGATTAAAAGGAAAAGTGCCGGTCGCCATCTTTTTCCGCCTCTGTCAAGGAACTCCCAGATAGGCTTGGAGACTGCTTTGTTCAGCGCATATAGGTTGTAGGCGTAACGCGGCGGATTTAACTCGAAAACTGTTGCGTTTTCAGAAAATTCTCTCGGAATATATTTCTCAATAACTTTGTCTATTAACGCTGCTTTTTCTTGGAGGAGTTTTTCAATATCCAAATTTTAACCTTCCCTTCTCTGGGCGTATTTTTCAGGATTAAACCCTCTTATCCGCAACCATTCTGCGGTTTTCCCGGTTATGACAACAGGCTTTTTGCGCAATGCTTGCACGGAATCCGCGCCTACAAGGAACATTGTGTTTCTTAATTCTTCCATTAAAAGCGAAAGTTCACTCTTTGTTTCTTTTACGCCTTTGACCGCCGCTCTCAATATCGGAGCCGAGAGACTTGTTAGGCTTGCACCCAAGGCTAAGGCTTTAGCCATGTCCGTTCCGGTGCGTATTCCTCCGGAAGCGATAACCGGAATGCTCACGGTTTGGGAGACTTCGACTAGGCTTGCCGCCGTTGGTATGCCCCAGTCCCAGAAAACGTCGCCTAATCTGCGTTGGAAACTTTTTCTATGCCTTTTTGCTCGGTAATGCTCAACCGCTGCCCAGCTTGTGCCGCCTGCCCCGCTCACATCTATGCCTTTAATACTCTTGGCTTCAAATTTTTCCGCTTCCTCAGCCGCTACGCCTGCGCCTGTTTCCTTGACAATCACAGGTGTATCCAGCTTTCTGGCGATTCCGCCTATTTTTTCTAGAAGTCCTCTAAAGTCTGTTTCTCCTTCCGGCTGAATCGCCTCCTGAAGCGGGTTCAGGTGTATTGCGACAGCGTCTGCTTCAATCATTTCTATGGCTTTTTTAACCTCGTTTATGTCGTACCCCTTCACGAGTTGTGGTCCGCCTAGGTTCGCTATTAGAAAGGCTGTTGGAGCCTTTTTCCTAGCTATTGCAAAGGTTTTTTCGAGTTTCTTGTTTTCTATCGCCGCCCTTTGGCTTCCAACACCCATTCCCAGACCCAGCTTTTCCACAGCCTCAGCGATAACCGCGTTGATTTTTTTTGCCTCTTCTGTTCCGCCTGTTATCGCACCCACGATTAACGGCGCCTCGAACTTGTGGTTAAACACGGTTGTTGACAGGTCTATTTTTTTCCTGTCAATCTCTGGCAAAGCCTTGTGAACGAAATGTATGTCTTCAAAGCCTGTCGTGGTTTTTCTAGCCTGAACGTTCTGGTTTAGAGAAATTCTGATGTGGTCCGCTTTGCGTTTTCTTATTTCTTTAGCCAACTCTCACTCCCTCTCGATTAATGTACCTCTCACTTTTTCTCCTTTAAGCGCCTTGTAAATATAGTTTGGTTTTGTGGCGTTCACGATGATTGTGGGGATTCCCTGCTTGATTGCTGGTATAAGCTCGTCTATCTTGCCGAACATGCCGCCTGTGACATCGTGTGATGTTGGCTTGTGAAGTTTGCTATGAAGGCTTTTAAGCTCTTTTAACGTTAGATGCTCGAATATTCTCGCGGATTTCTTAACCTTTGGGTCAGCGTCGTACAGTCCGTCAACGTCAACGCCTATTATGATGCGTTCTGCGTTGAATCTCGTTGCAAGCGTGGAAACTATCTGATCACCTGATAATATTGTGAAGCCCAGTTCCGTGTCCAGCACAGCGTCTCCGTAGAGGACAGGTATGAACCCCATTTCTAACAGCGCCTTCAAAGGTGCATCCTCAAAACGTTGGATTCGACCGTTTTTTGTCATTATACATGATGAAGACGTGACGCTCACCGCTGGAATACTACGCCATATCAACGCATCCATGAATAAACCGTTGAGCACCGTCATAACATGATGTGTTTCGGAAAAGCCGACTCTTTGAGAATCCTTTTTGAACCCTTCTTTAATTCTGTATTTTTCCGCTGGTGGATGTCCGAAGCTTCCGCCGCCGTGGACTATTATAAGATTTTGGATGTCGACTTTTCGAATCTCATCCGCTAAACGGTTTATAACTTGCATTTGAGCTTTAAGCTCTCCATGCTTGTCGGTTATGACCGAGCCGCCGATCTTCAGAACAGTGGTTCTAGGCTTGCTCAATCCTGACACCCTCATCCGTTTTCTTAGCTGTGAAGGTTCTTCCACCCGCCCTTTGAATGGCTTCCGAAACTTGCTCAACTTTTTCGTTTTCTGCCAAGGCTATCATGCATCCGCCACCGCCCGCACCGGTTAGTTTTGCGCCTAAGGCACCAGCCTTACGTGCAGCGTTTATAAGCCGCTCTAAAGATTCGTGTGAGACTCCTAATCCGTAGAGCAACGCTTGGTTTAGATTCATTAAATCTCCAAGAGTCTGCAAATCGCTTCCTTTAAGCGCGTCTATTGCTCTCAAAACGATTTCACGTTCAGCTCTCATCATGAATTTCACAACATGCGGATACCTCTCCCTCATGTTCCGCACCTTTGCAACCAATACACGCGTAGACCTTTCGATGCACGTGTCTCCGATAACAAGCGGAACATCGTTTTTCACGTTTAAGGGCTTAAACCCGGTGTCCGTTTGAAACAGAAGTGTGCCGCCGAAGGTTGAAATTGCGGGGTCTATCCCGGATGGGGTTCCATGAACAACTTTTTCCGCTTCATAGGAGATGCGGAACACGTCTTCTTTTGACAGTTTTTCGCTTAAAAGTGCACCAACAGCGGCTGTCACGGCGGCTGCCACGGCTGCGGATGACCCCAAACCTGCGGCGACAGGAACTGTTGAGCTGACTTCAACGTTCAAGCCTACACTCTCTCCGTGAATTTCTAAGACCTTCTCCACAGCCAGCTTTATAGGTTCAAGTTTCAATCTTGCTTCTCTTGCGTCGCCTTGTTCAACTTTGAAGTTTTCTTTTTCGAAGCATCCGGCGAGGTTAAGGTTTTTTGACCGTAGGTGTAGGCTTTCATCGTGGCGTTTTTCCGCTTTCGCGTATGTTCTTTTGTCTATAGCTAGGACTATGGCTGGTTCGCCGTAGACTACGAAGTGTTCTCCGAAAAGTATTATCTTAGCGGGAGCTGAGGCAACAACCCCCATTTTACACCACTATTTTGTAAAGCATACGGCGGCGTACCCAACCACACTTGAGTAGTCCCCAGTTACATCTCCACTGGTTTTGTGACATAATAGTTTTGCCTCTTTTACTCCCAAAATCTTAGCGGCGGTAATCAAAGCGGCTATTGGACCATAACCACAAGCACTAACGCGGTGAGCCTCAATAACCGAATAAAGTTTCGGTTCATTCATAGCCTCCACAGCTTCAAGGACCATCTTATCCTTTCTCTCTGCACTTTCTTGAGGCTCATAATGCGTCATATCCGAAGAGGCTATGATAACTCCGTTTTTCCCAGCTAAAACCTTGGCTACTGCTTGGCCGACCTCTCTTGCTGAGGTTAGATCCTGCATCAAAAAGCAGATGGGCACTATTCTGAACTCTGAACCGTAAAGGTACTGGAGAAACGGAAGTTGAACTTCAATTGAGTGTTCAAACCTATGCGCAGAATCGTCAACATCCACTATGCGTGACTCACGCACAATCTGGTTGGCTAACTCACCGTCGATCTCCAAGTCGCCTAAAGGCGTACGCCAAAATCCCTCGTTCATAACCGCCAGGGCGCTGCCATA
>DAOVFC010000069.1 GCA_030668645.1 Candidatus Bathyarchaeota archaeon | reverse complement strand
CTTAGCCATGTTAGCCTCGGCACCGCAACGCTGCCCCTTATCATAAAGCCAAGCAGCATTATAATTCAGAAGCCTAGCAGCCTCAATCTTCGCTTTCGCATCAGCAAGCGGAAACTGAATAGCCTGATGAGCGCCGATAGGTGTCCTAAAAACCTTCCTCTCCTTAGCATATCCAACAGCTTTTTTAATGGCTAAAAGCCCAATTCCACATGAAGCCGCCGAAAAAGACATCCTTTCAGGATTCAAGGTATCCAAGACAAGATACCAACCCTTGCCCTCTTCACCTAAAAGATTTTTCTCAGAAACCTTGAGATCGCTGATGTAAACCTCAAAAGTCTTCGAATAGTTGATTCCATGCTTCTCTATAGGGATAATCTCAATCGCCGGATTCGGCAAATCCACAAGAAACAGACTCAAACCCAAGGTTCTTTTCGCAGCCTTTTCCATAGGAGTTGTTCTCGTTATGAGCAGCATTCCCTTAGCGCGGTCGGCACCAGAGATGAACATCTTCTGTCCGTTAATCACATACTTGTCGCCTTCCTTCACAGCCATTGTCATCGTGTTCAAAGTGTTCGTCCCAGCGTCAGCCTCGGTTAAACCCAAACAAAATTCCATGCCCTTAGCGATCTTCGGCAGGTACTTCTCCTTTTGACTCTCATTTCCATGCTTTACTATGGATAAGCCTCCAAATACAGGGGACAAAACCAAAAACCATGTCCCAGCCAATCCACAACCTTCCGAAGTTAAGGTTTCCATGGCTAGAATCATCTCAAACATCCCCATCTCGCTTCCACCGTATTTCTCAGGAATAACTATACCCGGAAAACCAGCCTCAACCAAAGTCTTCCAGAAACCCTCGGGAAACTCATGGTTCTTGTCTTTCTCTCTCCAATATTCTGGACCGAAATCTTTGGCTATATCAGAGGCTGCTTCAACTATCATTTTTTGTTCAGCAGTTAACTCAAAATCCAAGGCTTTTCTCCAACCCAAGTTCTTATGGCAAAAGTATCTCTGAGCTGAGGATATAAATTCTTTTACGAAGGAAAAGCAAAAAGTCTATGCTATTTTAATGTTTTTTGCAGGGCGTTGATCACGTTTTGTTTCCCCATAGCAAGTATGTAGGGGCCCATTCTTGGTCCTTGTGGCACGCCTATGAGAACTGCATACAGTGTTTTGAAGAATCTTGCCGGTTTTAAGTTATGTTTTTTGGCTGTGTTGAATACGGCGTTCTGTATTTTTTCAGGTTCATCCTCGACTTTTAACACTTCAATCAATTCTTTTATTGCCTCTTTCTCTTTCACGGTTAGGCTTACGGCGGTTTCCTTTATCTCTTCGAAATCCCTCACCCAGTTAAAGGCGTACCCAACCCTCTCCCTCAAGTCCTCGTCAAGCTCTTGACCTTTCCGCAGATAACCATAGCCTTGAAGCTTCTCCGTCACGAACTTTCTTTCATGATGTTTGGGCGCCATCTTAGCCAAGAACGTTAGCAGATTGTATGGCGCGTGGACGCTTGGTTTTTCAGGAGGCTTCAGAGCCCAGCAGTACTCGTATAGTCCGCGAAGCTTAGCCAGCTCCTTCTTGTCCTTCACCGTCTTTTTTCCGAAATATACATCTTCTAAACCGTCTAGTTCGTTCATGTAAAACGGTATGTCTGTGACGTCTAACGTGCGGGTTCCGACGAATCTTTTCAGCATGAGCAAAAGCAGCGACTGAGGTGAACCGTACTGGAACCACACCTGAGGGGTGAGGACGTTTCCGATCGAGCTTGAGATTTTCCTTCCAGATTTGTCTAGAAACATTTCATATCTTGCGTGCATCGGCGGTTCATATCCTAAAATTTCCCGGCAGATTCTGTCGTTTATCCTCACGGAATCCTCTATGTCCTTCCCGTAGGCTTCAAACCTTATGTCCAATGCTTTCCATCTTGCCGCGAATTCGCTTTTCCAGCTCAGTTTGCCTTCGCCTTTGGTGATGTCTGCCTCGCCTTTGTAGCCGCAGCCTTCCATCCACCTGCCCTTTATCTCCATGCCTTCGCAGGCGTACAGGACTTTGTTTTCTTCCGGCAGAAATTCAGTTGCTTTGGTGGTGTATATGCGTCCGCAGTTCTTACATACCGGGAAGTAAGGTAAAACTTCTGTGTAGCGTTCTTGTCCCACTTCCTCTTTTACAATTTCTCCAACCGTATTTGTATGTAGGAGTAACGTTCTTATTTCCTCGTTTAACAATCCTTTTCTGTAGACTTCGTTACCAGACACATACCTGTACTCTATCCCACACTTGTCTAAGGCGCCTAACAGCAGCAAGCTCATGTGCTCGCCGTAGCTTTCATGACAGCCAAACGGGTCAGGAATGTCCGTCACCGGAAAACTCAGATACTTTTCTAGAGATTTCGGAAGCCCAGCTGGAACGCTTCTCAAACCGTCTTTGTCATCGCAGAAAGCTATCAATTCAGAGTTGAAGCCTCGCGCTATGAGAGCCAGAGTGACAGCGTAAGACCTTGCAGCGTCGCCCAGGTTGCCGACGTGTGGAAGACCCGAGGCACCCAGACCCATTTCGGTTCTAATCAAGTCTAGGCTTCTCCCCAGCTTCCGCTCTCTCTCAACTATCTCCGCAGCCATCTTGTCGTACCATGTGCCGTGACCGATTATTTTCTCACTCATTCAGACGTAATCCTCTAGTAGCATGTGTTGAGTTACACATAAAAAACATTTAGAAAGTGTTCGCTACTTTCTTCTTAACGCCGCGGTTATAGCCAAAGCTCCTAAGACAAGCAGTATTATCACCAAGGAATAAAGTGGATTAATCCCATACATGAACCATGCCCCGCCTACCGCTATAAGCAGCAGACCCCACGCGAAAGTGCTGAAGGGACTGCGTTCATACTTCTGCGGATTCGACATCCTAATCCCGGCTAAAACCATAGTCCAGCAACCGTAAAAAGCAAGTACCAATGGAGGAATCAGGGTCCAATCAACATAGCCTAACGGGGTGTACAGAATTATGCTTATTACTAGAATTATGAAAAAAACGCCGACGGACAGCAGTTCCGTTTTTCCGTCAGGCATTCACGAGTGCTCCTGCCTCACTTGATTTTTTCTCCGCATTCTGGACAGAACTTCGAAGTCGAAGGAATCATTTTTCCACATTTCGAACATTTAGTCAAGCCGCTGGACGGTGGAGTGATTGTTGTTCCACACTCTGGACAGAACTTTGACGTTGCTGGAATCTTCGC
>DAOVFC010000021.1 GCA_030668645.1 Candidatus Bathyarchaeota archaeon | reverse complement strand
CTCCTCATCGTACAGAACCTCACCCACGTAACTCTCGACACGTTTATACTCTCTTAACAAGCTTTCACCCAGCTTAGTTAGCTTTGCACCGCCTCCGCCGAACCTTCCGCCTCTGTGGGTTTCCACAACTGGTTCGCCTAGGGTTTTCTCTATTTTCCGTAAGTAGTTCCAAACGTAACGGTATGACATGCCTAGTTTTTTGGCAGCCTTCGAAATCGATTTTTCCTTCTCTATCTGCTCGAGGATTTCGGCTCCGCCCTTGCCTATAATTGGTTTTCCTCTGGGTTCTATCCAGATTTTGCAGGCGGGCTTGTGTTTTTTGTGGGTGAGCATCTCTCTGAGTATACAGAGATATTATACTTAAATTGTTTGCATGGTTTCTCTTTTGACGCTCAGTAAACCTTTTATACAGAAATCGATATGCATGAATATTCATATCGAGGGATTAGCTTGAAGCCATTAATCAATATCCTAACAGCGGTTGTTGCAATCTGCATAGTCATCGGTGGTATATTTGCGTGGAAAGCTTTAATTCCATCAAAAACCGTGCTGAAAGTCTTTCACGCAGGCAGTTTAGCTGTTCCTTTTGAAGAGATCGAAGAATTATTTGAGAGTCAGCATCCAGATGTAGATGTTCAGAGAGAACCGATGGGCAGTGTAAAGGCGGTTAGACAGATAACCGACGTCGGAAGAAAAGCAGATGTGCTAGCGTCTGCGGATTACTCGTTGATACCGGACATGATGTACACGGAATACGTGGACTGGTACGTTAGATTTGCACGAAACGAGATGGTGCTGGCGTACAACAAAGAGAAAAGCAGCTACAGGGACGAAATCAACTCTACAAACTGGTACAACATACTTAGACGAGAAGGCGTGACCTTCGGGTTCTCAAGTCCAAACCTTGACCCGTGTGGATACAGAGCCGTGATGATAAATCAACTTGCAGAGTTATATTACAACGATTCAGAAATATTCGATGATCTGATATTAAGCAACACTGCCATCACGGTAAGCGAAGAAAACGAGACTTATCTCATAAAGACACCGGAAGATTTGGCACCGAACACCGAAAAAGTTGTTATAAGGTCGAAATCCGTTGACCTTGTCGCGCTTGTTGAAGAAGGCGGCCTTGACTACGCGTTTGAGTACAGAAGCGTGTCTGTTCAGCACAACCTTAAATTCGTGAGCTTACCCGAAAAAATAAACCTAGGCAAGGTAAAGTACGCAGACTTCTACGGAAAAGTCAAGTTAGACAAAGCTGACGGAAAGACATGCACCGGAAAACCCGTAGTATATGGCATAACGGTTCCCAAGAATGCTCCAGACCCCGACCTCGGACTGGAATTCATAAAACTCGTTTTAAGCGAGGAAGGAAGAGAAACTTTCGAAAACTGTGGACAGCCACCAATCGTGCCAGCAGTAGGCAGCGGAAACTTACCTGACGGAATCAAAACTATAGTTAGGTTAGAAACAGGAATCCAATGGTCACTTACAATAGTCGGAAACGAGACGGTTGTGCTCTCCTTCGACGATGTTATCTATATGTCTTCCTGTGAAGGTTGGGGAGGCCTCATGACAAGCGCTGGCACGATAGTCGGACCGTTTAGATATAAGGGGGTTACTGTTGATTATCTCTGTGATTTAGTCGGCGGGGTTAATGAATCAAACAGCATCAGAGTAACAGCAAAGGACGGATATTCCATGTCCTTCACGTATAACCAGCTTAACGGCGACTCTGTCACCTACGACCCGACAACCGGAGGAGGTGCCTCATGGAGAACTAGAGATGGTGTTGGCTTACGAAGAAGACGGCGAGTGGCTTTCAGAGGAGCACGGGGGTTCTCTTAGACTGGTAATAGTGGGCTCCGAGAAACTTGTGACCGAAGGGCATTATTGGGTCAAATGGGTAAATAAGATAGAAGTTAGAAGTGTCGTGGAGGAATGGGCGCTAACATTAAACGGCTCCATTACTGAGGTAGTGGACGGTGCAACGTTTGAATCAGGCGTGAGTTGTCACGAGGTTACATGGACTGATAGTAAAAATCAAACGTGGAGAGGGATACCGTTATGTCTGTTAGTCGGGCGAGTGGACGATGAACTAAAGCATGGAGAAGGCGCTTTCAACGACACACTTGCAGATGCGGGGTACACCGTTAAAATAATCGCCAGCGACGGTTACAACATAACTCTTGGAAGCCATAGAATAAAACGAAACGACAACATCATTGTCGCAAACGAGTTGAACGGAAAACCTCTACCTGAAAAATACTGGCCGCTTAGACTTGTAGGTTCAGACCTAGAAAAATCCGAGAGGATACGAAACGTCGTTGAGATAGACATTGTTTTCTCTCCATAAAAGCTGAAGTATCAACAACCGGTGAAACAGTGAACGCCAAACACGTGGTAGCAATAACAGCTGTAATAATTGTCACAACAGCATTTGTCTACTCAACCTTTTTTCTGTCATTTACAAAAAGCAAGAAAGTTGTCAGAGTACTGTGCGCTGGAAGCTTGATGATGCCGCTTGAAAAAGCGGAGAAACATTTTGAACAGCAGCATCCTGATGTAGATGCAGAAATAGAAGGGCATGGAAGCATTCAGGTAATTAGGCACGTCACAGAGATTCATGAGGAAGCAGATGCGCTGATGGTAGCGGACTGTTCTCTCATTCCTGATATGATGTACACTGTTGAGATTCCCGGCACAAACGAGAGCTATGCTAGTTGGTACATTAAATTTGCAAAAAACGATGTGGTATTAGCGTACAACCAAGAAAAGAGCAAATACGTAGACGAGATTAACTCTACAAACTGGTACACCATACTGGAACGAGAGGGTGTAACCATAGGATTTTCAAACCCCGTTCTTGACGCATGCGGATACAGAGCGTTGATGGTGTGCCAACTCGCCGAGTTACACTATGAAAACGCAACGCTATTCAAAAACTTGATAACACAGAACTTCTATCCGAAAATCTCAGCGACTAAAACCGATGACTCATACATCATCTTAGTTCCGGAAGTGTTAGAACCGAGAAGCGAAAAAATTGTCCTCAGAGGTGGAAGCGTTCAATTGCTCGCTCTTCTTGAGTCTGGTGGTCTCAACTACGCGTTTCAATACAGAAGTGTAGCGTTACAACATGGACTGAAATTCTTAGAACTGCCTTCTGAGATTGATCTCGGCTCTGCAAAACACGAGAGTTTCTACAAAAAGGTCAAAGTGCATTTTATGCTCCAAAGGTTCGCGTCTGTAGGTACTGAACGCACTGGTGAGCCAATCGTCTACGGAATAACTATACCTGAAAACGCACCTCACAAGGAACTTGCAGCAGCGTTTGTAAAGTTCATTTTAGGGTTAGATGGACAAGAGATATTTAGCTCTCTCTATCATCCTATGATATCTCCTGCCGTAACAGATAATCTGAAGAGGATACCTAATGCTCTTAAACCTCTTGTTAGGGAGGAAGGTTGAGAGGATGGTGGGAAGAAACGAAAGTTGATAAATTTTCTGTTCTATTTCTCTTTTTAGGTTTGTTCCTCATAGCCCTCGTTTGCATCACACTAGGAAACATGTTCTACAAGCAGATTATGGATATTCCCACCTTCATCAGCGTTATCAAGGATCCAGTTGTGATAAACGCCATATGGATCAGCATATCAGCAACAACCTTCTCTACGTTAGTTGCTTTCTTTTTCGGCGTGCCCTTAGCTTACTTCTTAGCACGAAACGATTTTTGGGGTAAAAGCATAATAGAAGGAATTCTAGACATCCCCATGATGATCCCTCACGTCGTTGCAGGAATAGCTCTCTATGCAGTTTTCAACCGTTCCGGCGTGATCGGAGCCCCCTTAAAAACGTTAGGAATAATATTTCAGGACGATTTTCCCGGGGTTATAGTCGCTATGCTTTTCATGAGTTTTCCATACGTTGTTAATACAGCGAAAGAAGGCTTCAAAACCATCGACCCAAGATTGGAAAATGTTGCCCGTTCCCTTGGAGCTTCACAGTGGAAAGCCTTCTTAAAAATAACGTTTCCCTTAGCTTTTCCATCCATATTTAACGGAATGCTCCAATGCTGGGCACGTGGGATAAGCGAATTTTCCGCAATTTTGATACTTGCATATTTTCCAAGGTCCGCACCAATCTTAATTTACGAATGGTTTACAACCTTTGGATTAGCGGTTTCGAGGCCAATATCCGTGTTGCTGATTCTGATCTGCCTCGCCATCTTCGCCCTCTCAAGATTACCCAAGTGGAAGAGACAATGATAAAGATCAAAGATTTACACAAAAGCTGGAAAGACTTTTCTCTCAAGAACATAAACTTGGAGGTGAAGAACAAAGAATATCTCGTTATTCTAGGCCCAACCGGAGCTGGAAAAACTCTGCTTCTTGAAATGATTGTTGGTTTTCATTCTCCAGACAGCGGAGAAATATGGATTAACGGGGAAAATGTTACGGATTCCCCTCCGGAAAAGAGGAAGGTAGGGTTCGTCTATCAAGACTACATGCTTTTCCCTCACATGACTGTTAAGGAGAACGTTGAGTTCGGCTTGAAAATGCACGGTATCCCACCAGCCGAGCGCAAAAAAGCCACAAACGATGTCTTGGAACTCACTGGTCTAATCCCTCTCCGTGACAGATTTCCCAACACGCTTAGTGGCGGCGAGCAGCAGAAGACAGCTCTTGCTAGAGCCTTAATCATAAAGCCTGAAGTTCTCCTGTTGGATGAGCCGTTAAGCGCCTTAGATGTCAACACGCAGAAAAAATTGCAGAGTGAACTGAAAAGACTGCACGAAGAGCTTGAAATCACAACCGTTCACGTTACACACAATCAGGTTGAAGCCTTCATCCTCGCCGACCGTTTGGCAGTAATGAAAGACGGAGCAATCGTTCAAACGGGTTCACCAGAGCAGGTTTTCCACAAGCCTCGAGACGACTATGTAGCTAGGTTTGTTGGATTCGAAAACCTGTTTGACGGCGAAGTGATTGAGAACCAGAAAAACGTCGCCAAAATCGACATAGGCGGCGTCGTAATTGAAGCCGTAACGGAAAAAGTTGGAAAGTGCGTGGTAGGCGTTCGACCAGACGACATAATTGTGTCTGAACGCTTGTTCAAATCGAGTGTGCGGAACACGTTGAAAGGAGCCATCATGGATTTCGTGGACATGGATGCCTTTGTGAGTTTGATTGTTAGCGTGGACAACTCTTCCTTCGCTGCGTTGATCACGAAAAGGTCGTTTCTGGAGATGAGGCTTAAGAAAGGCTCGGAAGTTTATCTGTCCTTTAAGGCTTCGGCGGTTCACGTTATTTGATTTTTCAACTCGTAGAGAATTACTAAGGCTTCGCCCAGAGGTACGCCAAGCTTTGCAGCCAACTCGCTTGGCTTTATATCCGGTTTTTCGTGAAGAATAACGTCTCTCGTGTAAGCCTTGTGAGGAGGATACATGACCAGAGCGTGGACTGTTTCAACAAGTATCGGCCAGAGCGTGTCTTTTACGTATGCTTCAACGCCCATATCTCATCATGATAGATTATGTTCCAAGCTGGTTATTCAATTTACCCTCTGCAACATGTCAACTAACAATTATTTATTCATTTGACATCTGGTTGCCACGAATCTATTATCATGGTGACTGACATACGCTAATAAGGGTTTATTTCACCGCTCTAAACCCCGAATGGAATCTAATCACCTGAAAAGTTGCAGAGCTTTCTATTTGGAACGTGCCAAAAGCCTTATATCTTACGACACGTTATACCTAAAACAGATATGTCCTACGCAGGACATATTGTATCTGTGTAGAACACGGCCACATCAGAGGGAATAGGTTGAGTATGTTGGGAGTAATGCTGTCCAAATCAGTAGCTTGTTTCACAGTCTACACCACATGGTATCTCACATCACTCAAGAAGACATTTAAGATAATCGTCAATGAGTCAACATCAGATTTGCAGGTTTCAAGGAAAGAACCGCCCGATACTCTTCCGGCGTATGATACACTTGGAGAAATAAATGCCCAATTGCTGGAAATGGAAAGACAAAAAGCCAAAGCAATATGGTCACTTTATGCCAGCTATAGTTTCGTCTAAGACAGGCGAATGCTTTTTCACTAACTTTCCCTTTTTTCTCAATAATCTTAGTGCCCAAAAATTTTGCTCCCTATTTTCTCAAATGCTATGCGGCGAAAATGAAATCAAGATTCGTTCAATTTGTGATCGTTTATCGTTCATCTTCTTTGTGCTTGCTGGCTCTTTTCGGCTTATCACAAAGTTCACCTTCGCTAACAACTCTCCACCGTAAAGTATATCTCTTTCAAGGCGTGATTAGAGGCTCCCAACCCGAAAGCGCACGTGAAACACTATGTTGATTAAAGCCGTAATCTTCGATCTCGACGGAACGATCGCGGACTTCAACCTTGACTACAAAGCCGTGAGGGCGGAGGTTAGAGGCTTCCTCATAAAGGAGGGGCTTCCAGCCTCAATCCTGTCGACAAACGAAAGCATATTCGAGATGCTGAAAAAAGCGGGGATCTTCTTAAAGAACAACAACAAAACTGCGAAGGCCTTTGAAGAAATTCGTGAGGGAGCTCTGGCGATAGCCGAAAGACACGAGCTTGAGGCAGCGAAGGACACGAGCTTGCTTCCCGGTGTGACGGAAACGTTGAAGACTCTGCGAAAAACAAATCTGAGAACGGCATTATTCACGATCAACAGCGAAAAATCCACAAACTACATTTTAAAACGCTTCAGAATAGCAGATTTTTTCGATGCAGTAATTCCCAGAAACAGTGTGAGGTACGTCAAACCGAATCCGGAACATCTTGAAACCGCTTTGAAGGCGTTGATGGTTAACCCGGATGAAGCAATAGTCGTGGGCGACGGAAGCAGCGACATGAGATGTGCCCGAGAGCTGAAGGTGATCGCTGTGGGTTTACGAAGCGGAGTCTCTTCCATGCAGGAGCTGATTGCTTCAGGAGCGAACTATGTTATCACATCGCTCACAGACCTGCCTACCTTGGTTGAAGAAACAAACAAAACAATAGAAGTGTACAAATCGTAAGAGAACTCAGAGTTTAGGTTGGTTTGAAGTAGTATCTGGGCCACTGGGGCCACTGCGAAGTCGCAACGGAAGAGTTGAAGATCACCTTGAGGTTTATCCCTATTTTGACATCCTCTGCAGTCACATCCCTGATTATGCCCGGTATTTTTAAGCCGTTTTCAAGCTGGATTATGCCCACGGCGTACGGTGCCATCGATTGGAACTGTGTTGGAGCTACATGAATGATGGTGTACGTCAGCAGTTTTCCTTTGGGAGGGATTTCGACCCATTCAAACTCTTTCGAGAAGCATTTGCTGCACACTGGTCTCGGCGGGAGGTGAATCGCTCCGCATCTCTTACATCTCCCACCCATGAGTTTTCCTTGACTTATGTGCTTGTAGAACTGTTCTAT
>DAOVFC010000030.1 GCA_030668645.1 Candidatus Bathyarchaeota archaeon | reverse complement strand
AGTTGTCGGCTCTCCACATTCGCTGCATTCTCTTAATCCCTCTTTTTTGGTAATCGCTTCCAATGCGGGTCTAATTTTCTCTAATGATTTGAAAACTGTGAATTTTATTCCGGCGTGTCTCTGTTCCATTCTGTTTAGCATTCTGCGGATGTCGTTTCTCAAGGCTTCTGAAGCGTATGGACACAACGTGTTTTGAAACTTTATTTTTTTGACGTAAGCATAAAGAGCTGTTTCCTTCTCAGGGATTTCGCAGAAAGGCTTTATTCTCTGCACAAGCTTTGGATGCGCCTCCTCTGTTACGGGTTTCTCTCTCGCTATGCGCAACACATCACCGTGAAAAATATTCAGAAGAATCGTTTGCGCTTCATCATCCAACGTGTGTGCGGTTGCAAGCTTGTCAGCTTCAACTTTTCTCGCCTCGATGTTTAACGCTTTTCTTCTCAGGACACCGCAGTATGCGCATGGTGTTAATCCGTTTTCACCCTTTTGTTTTAGACGCCTAACTATTTCGTCTAACGTGTAGCCGTAAAGCTCCTTGAAAGAAATCGTATGGTGCTCTACGCCGAGTTTTCCGCAGTTTTCGACAGCTATTTTTAAGGCTTTATCCCTATACCCTCCTATCCCCTCGTCAACAGTAACTGCCGAAAGCGAGGCTTTCGGATAATCCCGTTCCATTTTGGCTAGAATGTGCAGTAGGCTTAGGCTGTCCTTTCCACCTGAAACGGCTACCGCTATTCTGTCGTCATACCCAAGCATCCGATACTTAGCAACGGTCGCCCTAACTTTTTCCTCAATGGATTTGGTGAAGCATCTTTTGCAAAGTTTCTCTCCAGAGTAAGGCCTAAAGAAAAAGGCTTCCCTACGCTTGCATGCAGTGCACATAACGGTGCTCATCAGAGCTTTCACTTCCGTTGACTTTCAGAAATTAAAATAGCACCCAGATACAATAGTCTTTTGAAGAGGCAAAGCCATGGCTAAGAAACCGTTGAGACGCATAGAGTACAGAGAGGTGGTTTATGATGCTAAGCGCCGGGCTTTGCTCGAAAAGCTTAGGTTAGAAACCATGCAGATGATGGAGGCTTTGCAAAGCTTTCGTTTGGAATCCGTTGTACATGGCAGTGTTGCAAGGGGAGATGTGACAGAAAAAAGTGACATAGACGTTTTCATACCGCAGCAACCATCATCGTTTATTGTGGAAACTGCATTGGAAAAGGCTCACGTGCAAGTGAATAGACGTCTAGTCGTGCAAGCCACACCCAGCTATGCGATGAAAGCCTACATTGAAACAGACGAGAACACAAGCGTTTCGTTCCCGTTAATGAAGATGCGAAAGGTTGGAAGAGATTTTTATAGGTTCGGCGGCGAAGCCATGTTCCAAACATTGAAGAAAGGCTTACGAGTGCCTGGGGTGGACAAACGGTTAATGTTGATTGCGCCAACGGCTAAGGGACACATGGAAAGCACGGTTATTGGACGGGAGGGACAAGTCGCCAAATTGCTTGGAATATCCGTTGAAACGGTTTTGGATCGTGTGCACGCTCTTCTTAGAAGGAATGAGGTTGGAAGAACAGGGGTTTTCATAGAGAGGGAGCTGCGGGCTGAAGAGACCTTTGAGATGGTGTTAAAGAAGCTTGCGGATCGGAATCCCGCTGTTCGCAGACGGTTAACAAGCTTATGTTGAGTAAAAGATGAGTTCGTTTTCTTCCAGTATTTTTTGAAGTTTCTCCACGGCGTCGTAGACTTGCTGCTCTTTTTTCGCTCCCACGCATACAAGTTTGCCGGCTGAGAATATGAGAAACACGACTTTAGGCTCGGACATTCTGTACACTGCTCCGGGAAACTGTTCAGGTTCATACATGACCTTTCTAAGCTTGTAGACAACGCTTTCTAGGTCTATCTCACCGCCCAAGTTCGCAGAAGCAACGATGTTTTGAATCTGAATCGATGGTTTATTGTTAACTGGTATTCCATTTTTTTTCAGTTTCCGCGCAACCTTATTCACCGCCTGTCTTGCCGCCTTCTCAGATTTCGCTCCGGTGCAAACCATTTTACCAGTTTTAAATATCAAGGTGGCAGTTTTCGGCTTTTTCAGACGGAAAACCAATCCTGGAAACACACTTGGACGGTACTCAACGTGCGGGAACTTTTCAACTATGGACTCTAGATCTATGGTTTGATTGATAGACGCTGAAGCAACGATGTTTTCGATACGTATAAAAGGAGTTTTTTTTGTCAGCATGTTTCATCCTCATACTAAGTATGGAGATTATATGATGATTTCAAACGATAACTGTTTCTATGAACTCGTTAACGTGTGGTAATATTTCCCGCAAATTTCCCTCTTTCTATGTTTCGTTCCATAAAACAGAGTGAGACAAAATTACCTTCAAAACGACTGTAAAGGTTACGTGTAATCGTCAGCGTGCGCTATCAGATTCCCACATGGAGCCTCGCACAGAGACCATATATGTATGTTCCGGCCACTTTTTTATTAGGGATATGAATGAGGTTTGTTTTCAAGCGAAATGTTGGTTGGATTAAATTTGTGATGAAGGTTTTTGGGTATGTTGCAGTTGTAAACTTGTTTGTTTTGCCTGTTCTGTGGATATCGAACATTCTTTCTGCTGTCATTTTTGTGTACGAAGGGCTTGTTCTAGTGTTCATAGGCGGTGTCCAACTTCTTGTCTCTTTCGTCTACTATAAGAAGAAATATGATTCGACAATAGATCAAAGATATCCTTATTCAGGTCCAGCTTGGCTGGATCAGAGAATTCTTTTCAAGAGATTGGCGCCTGAGGAAAGGAAACGCTATCGACAAGAAGGAATAATCATGGTAATGATCGGGTTTATGTTATGGCTTACAGCTATAATCACACATTTTTTCATTTTTATCCATTGAATGCGAATATCAAGCATGATGAAGTAAACGCTAAGTAATCAACAATTCCTCTTTTTATGGTGAAAAAGTTGCAGTTCGGTGAATCAAATGTCAATGTGGATATGTTAATCTAGTTCCAGTCTATGAGCCAATGATATGTGAGAAATGTGGTCAAGTTATTAGGCGTTTCTCGGCGTCTATCAGATTACTCAATCATATCGATTTTTCGTCGAGTAGTTTTCATCGAGCAGGAACGAGGTAGTTATTGCCTGCTGATCGGCACCTCTCCTGAAAAGACTTTACCTAACGCCCATTCTAAGCTTCAGAACCTTTGCATAAAAAATCGATGGAGAAATATTCTAGGGAAAAATGTTCTATGGAGGATTGTTGCATTAGATATTAATAGAAAATTTCCTAATTTTGAGTGGTACGGGCATGATTTAGCATAGATTAAACGTACTAGGAACTTCCTCTCACTCTATCACTCGCACCGCACCAAGAGGCTGGCTACACTATTTTCTGACGGGAAGTCATCAAAACGAGGTGCCACATGTCAAAATCTTTTAGAAAGCGGAATCCTCTCTCAGTTAGTTTGTATCTAGCCAGTTCTTGGCTTCTCAGTGGATCTGTAGCCTTCACGATATCGCAAACCATCAAGAAATTTAAGTACTTATTTGCTTGTCCAAAATTCAGATTTGTACTCCGCATTATGCTCGTTTTTGTCTTCCCTTTCGGATCACGGTAAATCGTGTCTAAGATATCTCCTATGATAGTTGCTCTGTCTCTATACTTAAACTTGGATAGAAGTATCCTTCCAAATCCTATACTAAATGGATTGGGGTACATCATCCTTCTCCTTCAATATTAATAGTAGACAGTTCTAGAAGATATTTCTTTCGGCGCAAGCTTCATGGACAAGTTAGATGAAAAGATATTAGTGTATCACGATGATCGTTGTCATACTTCCCAAGAAATTGAAGAGAGTATTCAATGCCAAGCGTAGGTGCATGAACATAAGCTTCTTCAATCAACCTGTTCATAAGGATGTTTTCAATAGAATAAGAAACGTAAGAGCGCGGCTATGCCGCCTAAACCAAGCAGTTTCGTTCCAGCTTCATGCTCCGTGCTAACAACAATTATTCCGCCGCCCTTCCGCTCCACAGACTTCATTAAGTTTTCAATAAGCAATCGTTTCTCATCTGAGGATTCACGCAGCATAGTGTCCGCCAAAACAAGTTTTTCAACGGCGCCTAACTCTGCTGCCCTTTTGACTTCATCAAAACCGTAGGTAACGTTTGCCTCGCCTTTGCCCAACTTCATCAAAACTTCTTCGATAACCTTTGTTTCCTGTATAACTCGCAGATGTTTTAGGGCTTTTGAGAGCACGCCTGAACGCAAAGCTTCATAGATTCCGGCGACGCCGCCATTATTTACACTTTTCACATCTATAACCGCTTTAGCAACGTCTGCCGCGTTGTATTCCAAGAATTTTGCGAAGTCGTTTTTCACAAAGCCTACGCCGATTATGACTATTGGATTTCGGGTTGCTGCCCACACGTGACGTAAACCGTTTAGTGCATTTTGAAAGTGTTTGTTTGTTGCTGCTGTTCGCTTTGCAGCTTCAAGTTTTCCCGGAAGCCTTGCTCTCTCTTCCACTTTCACTTCTATGCCGTATTGTGCCGTTGTTGCGATTGCGTAGCCTTCGTCGTCTATCGTGACTATTGTTATGGGTTTTTCTGATGCTCTGCGTGCTCTTTCAAGTCTCTCTATGTGATGTCCAGCCCACTTCTTTTTCACGATGGTTACCGGCGTGTTTAATGCGATTCTAATGGTGTGGTGTGCGCCTGTTGGAACGGTTTCCGGTGCCTCACAGATGGTTCCGTGCACTCTAAGCCTGCCCAAGAGCTTTTCCCAAGCAACGTTTTCCACCTTGACGCCTAGAAAGACTGAGATGCGCTGGCCGCGTCTAGGCCGAGCATACTGTTCATTAGGCTTTATTTCACGTGTGGTACGTGCGTAAACGTGGTCACCTTCGTAGATTATGTTGTATAGATGCCACAGATCGTCAAGCGTTTCCGGAACAGCCTTTACGATGCCTTTCTTCAGGTTCCTTTTCAAGATTTTCAAAACATCTGCCTCTTCGCTTCGTTTGACGCCCAACCCAAAATATCAATCTTCACTTATTAAAAAGTGCTAAGTATAAGCTATCATTATATATATGCATGCATGCACAAGGTAGACATCGAATATTACGTATCCAAACAGGTTGTACCAGCTGCGGCTAGAATTCTTGGGAGTTTCGGAGTAACAGAGGAGCAGTTGTTGGCGTTCAAGCTGGAAGGAAGGGAAACCAGAAAGCTTACAGACTTTTTCGGAAGCTAGCCTTCGTTGATATCCGAAAGTCTGATCAACTGAACGTTTAACGGTGGCTTCACGGCTTCCGATATGCGTGAAGCGATGATGTTCTTTATGTTTTTCTCAGCTGCAACGTCGACTATTCTCTGTGTTATAATGCCGTCGAAGACGACTGTGTCAACACCTTTTGTTTGTTGAAGTTTCTCCGCCAGTTGGCTTACCGGCAACCGCTCAATCTGCTCCATTTTTTCGCTTAAGAGAACAGCCTCCAAGGTTCCTTCTAACCCCTTTGCCGCTTGTACAACTTCTTTCGGAACGGCTGTCTTCGGCTTCTCCCTTCTTGGCTTGGGTGTCTCTTTGATTGGAACCTTGTTTTTTAAGGCTTCGAATATTTCTCTGCAGTTCAGTTCTTCAACTTCTTTTCCTCTGGGGGCTCTGGTAGCATATTTTATAGTCGTTACCTGCAGAAGCTCCTTTAGAATTAGGTCTCCGCCTCTGTCTCCGTCGAGGAAGGCTGTCGCTTCTTTTTCTTTACAGAGTTTCTTAATGGTCTCCGGAATTTTTGCGCCTTCCACGGCTATGACGTTTTGCATTCCGCATTTCATCAGGTTTATTATGTCTGCTCGTCCTTCAACGATGATTATTTCTTTTGCGCTTTCAACTTCCGGTCCGGCGGATAGTTTTTCTGGTCCATATTTTTCAACTTTTGCGATTTTCAGCGTCTTCGCAACTTCTTTGAAGATCTCGTCCGCTGATGGCATCGATTCAATAGTCCATTTGTGAAGGATTTCTTTGGCTCTGTCGACTATCACCTTTCTACGAGCTTCTCTGACGTCTCCGATTTTTTCAAGTGTCACTTTTGCGGCGCAGGGTCCAACCCTGTCTATGCTTTCTATGCTTGCTGCGGTTAGGGCTGTGGAGACTCTGTCCATGCTTGTTGGAATCGTTATGGTGCCCGTGGTTTTGTCTTGTTTAGACTGCAGTTCAATTTGTATTCTTCCGATTCTACCCGATCTCTGTAGCTCTCTTAAGTCAAGTTCTGGGCTGAAAAGTCCTTCTGTCTGGCCGAAAACCGCTCCTACTACGTCTGATTTTTCCACTACGCCGTCGATTTCAAACTTTCCTCGTATAACATACTTTACGGTAAACGTTTGTGATGAACCCGTAAGTGTCACCTCCAATTTATTTGTTGAGATTAGTTATTCTGTGACGAGGTAATCGTTCCTCAGTCTCATGGGTGTACTGTTAACCCTTATTTATTTTATGAATTACAAATCCTCCTCTTTAAGCTTTCTATCCGAAAAGACGTGTTGATCTGTTCCGTCACATTTTCGAGAACATGAGACCGCTACGTACGTTTTCGATAGACGGCTATCCATGTGCTTCCAAATTCTTCTCTCTCCCGTTTAGAAGATTTGCGATAGTCGCCTTTTCCTCCTTTCTTGAACTTACGAAACGGGCAAAGAACGGTGCCTGATTTGTGTGAGTACGTGTAGAGTCTGTTTGCAAGATACGTGGCAGCAGTGTAACGTCTTTTAGATCCGTAGAGTCCGTAACGTTCAACAAGTCTCTT
>DAOVFC010000039.1 GCA_030668645.1 Candidatus Bathyarchaeota archaeon | reverse complement strand
CAGTTTTTCTGCGTGTTCTTTTAGCTTGTCAAAAAGTTCTGGGCGTAGGTCTCGTAGTGTTGGGACAAACGTTTCCACGGGCTTTATATCAGCATAGTCAACCTCGCCTATCACTAGGTCTTCTTCATCATACTTTGCATTCACCAGAGTTTTTCCGTTCGGTCCGATGAGTCTGCTTCCTCCCCAAAACTGTAACCCGTCTTCTATGCCTACGAGGTTTACATAGGCTAGAAAAGCCGTGTTTTCTATCGCTCTCGCGGCTGTTAACGTTTCAAAGAAGGCTCGGCGACCCGCTGGAGAAGCCGAGATACAGACTATTAACTGCGCTCCTTTCAAGCGTGTCAGTCGGCTTACTTCTGGGAAAAATACGTCGTAGCAAATGATTAAACCGATTTTTCCGAGTTCTGTGTTGAACGCCGCTGCTTGGTACCCAGGCCTAAAGTACCTCTTCTCTTCAAAAACGCTGTGGGTTGGAAGATACATCTTACGGTATTTTCCAATAAAACCGCTTGGACCTACGAGAACCGCGGTGTTATAAATTGTCGATTGTGTTTTTTCGCTGAGTTCCGGCATGCCGACCACAATGTGTACGTTTGCCTTTTTCGCCATCTCTTCTAGGATGCTGGTTGAAGGTCCCGGGATTGTTTCTGCTAGTTCGTAGACTTGGTCTCTTAACGTGTAGCCTGTTAATGAAAGTTCGGGGAAAATTACAAGCTCCGCCCCTTGTGTTTTGGCATATGTCACATTTTTCTCTATTTTCATTGTATTTTCTGCCTTGTCTCCTTGTTTGCAGCTTATCTGTGCCAGGGCTACCTTGAAGTTCTCTTTCATGTGCTTGTCTCCACTTAGCGCTTAGCAAGCGTTCTTGGAAGTCTAAAATCCGTTCCTACTGTTCGATACTCGAGTTTTGTTGTCAACGGCAATCGCCTTTTGTGTTCCATGTGCAGCCACCTCTGCTTTATTCCATCCACCATTTCTCTTTCTACACGTAACTGTTTTGCGATTTCCTCAGTTTCCATGAAATGTTCCAGTCCATAGAGAATCAGGTCAAGGATTTCATATCTTACACCGAGTTCCTGTTCTGCCAGTTGACCAGGCCACAACGCGGGCGAAGCCGGTTTTGTTATTATTTCCTTCGGGATGCCTATATGTTGAGCGAGTTTTCGAACCTGCGTTTTGTACAAGTCCATTATCGGTGATATGTCAGCTGCGACATCCCCCCATTTCGTGAAGTATCCCATCATCGTTTCCGACTTGTCTGAGCTTCCGCAAACAAGCATGTCAAGCTTGTTAGCATAGTAATACCAATAGGTCATTCTTACCCGCGCCTTTATGTTGCCTTCACAGAGTTTGTCCATTGGTTCAAAAATGGGTATTGAATTGTAAAAAGCTTCTAAAGTCGATGTGATGTCAATCGTTTCGGTTTTCACCCCAAATTTCTTAGCAACAAGTTTCGCGTGTTCAACATCTTTGGCATTGTATGTTTCTTGTTCTGGCATCAAGAGCCCGAAAACCTTGTCTCCGCCTATAGCTAAGGCACAAAGCGCTGATGCGGTGCAACTATCGACTCCGCCTGATAATCCCAAAACTATGCCTTTCGCTCCGGACTTTTCCAAGTAATCCCTGATGAAGCGCTTGATCTTCGTTTCTACCTTGACTAAGTCTAACTCTAGTATAGAAGATGGCAGTTTCAAATGAGCGCCTCCTAGTTGTTATGGTATTTTGGGGCAAGTATTTAAGGACGAGCATAAATAATGAAAGGCACGAGTTTAAAAGTACAGAAGGATTGGATATGGGGCGCAGAAGAAGAAAGGTTGTCCGTATTCCTAAGAAGCATTTGCCCAAATTCTTCTCCTGTCCTCTATGCGGGAAGGAAACGGTTCGAGTGGAACTTTTCCGTAATGAAGGGCGTGCCGTTGTGAGCTGTAGCGGTTGCGGTGTGAAGGAGGAGTTTCAGGTCAGTCTAGCTCAGCGTGAGATTGATGTTTACTGTATGTTCACTGACAAGATTTACGGGGGTTCGGAGAAAGCAGCCGCGCAGAAGGTAAACGGTTAGCTGGTGAGTGGTTGGTTATGGTTGGCTGTGTTGAGAGATATCTGCTTGAAAAGATCGAATCTGAGGGCACTATTCACATAACTCTTATAGACCCTGAGAAGGTAACTCCTGCCTCAGCTTCGAGAATTGCAGAGAAAACAAGGTCAAGTGGCACCTCAGCCATTATGGTAGGCGGCTCAACCTTCGTTTCTACAGCGCATCTTAATAGTGTTGTTAAGGCTGTTAAACGTACCGTGAAGATTCCCGTTATCCTTTTCCCGAATAACGTAACCAGCATAAGCCGTTACGCCGACGCTATATGGTTCATGTCCCTTCTCAATTCCGCCGACCCCTACTTCTTAATAGGTGCACAAGTGTTAGGGGCTCCGCTCATCAAAAAGTTTGGTTTGGAACCTATTCCGCTCGGGTACATCATTGTTGGTGACGGCGGCACCGCAGGAGTTGTGGGTAAAGCGGTTCCGGTTCCATACAACAAACCTGAACTTGCCGTGGCTCACGCCTTGGCGGCTCAGTATTTGGGCATGCGGTTCGTGTATTTGGAAGGCGGTTCTGGAGCGAAAAGACCTGTTCCTCCCGCGATGATTCGTGCTGTTAAACATTACATAGACATCCCCCTAATCGTTGGTGGGGGCATAAAAAATAGGGGGCAAGCGTTAGCAGCTGCGTCAGCCGGAGCAAGCATAATCGTCACCGGCAATATCGTAGAGAACGTTGAAGCTAAACGCAAAGTGTCTGAAATAGTTAAAAGCATAAGAAACTTTAGGACGTGAGAGTGCAAGAGCTTATCAAGAGGCGACTGGGTGTTACGAGGGAAGTTGTAAAAAAGGCGCTTTATGTAGAATTCACACGAATAAAGTGGGTTTGGCAACGGCTTTTTTGATTGATTTGTGTTAGAAAGGCAAAAATTACCAAGTGCTTTATCGAAAGTTGCGGAGGGACGACTTGAACGGTGAAATGAGCGAGGCATACGGGCGATACGTGGCAAGCCTAGAAAAACAGCTTGGACAATTATACATGATAAGTGAGAGAGCGAGAGAGAAGGGCCTAGACCCTGCGCTAAAACCGGAATGCCGCGTTGCAAAGGATCTAGCAGGCCTTGTGGAAGGGCTTGTTGGACCGAAAGGAGTTGCTGGAAGCATTAGAGATTTGAGCAGTAAGCTTCCGCGGGAAGAATTAGCCTTTAAAGTAGCTGAACAGATTGTTCACGGCAAGTTTGGACACATGGAGCCTGAAGCTGCCGCTGAACAGGCCATACGCACCGCCTTGGCTATTCACACCGAGGGTCTCACCGCCGCGCCTTTACAAGGGGTCGCCAAAGTAGCCATCAAAACTAATCCCGATAGAACGCGCTATCTTGCAATCTATTTCGCGGGTCCGATACGGGCCGCTGGCGGAACAGATCAAGCCTTAACGTTGGTTGTTGGAGAGTTCATACGGCGACTGCTCGGGCTTGACCGCTACAAGCCCACTGAAGATGAGATTGCACGCTTCATCGAAGAAGTTAGGCTTTATGAACGTTCAGTAGGACGCTTTCAATATCATGTTTCAGATGAAGAGTTGCGTAAAGCCCTTCAACGGCTTCCCGTTGAGGTGACTGGAACAGAATCAGACCCCGTTGAAGTTTCCTCGTTTCGCAACTTGCCACGCGTGGAAACGAATCGTATAAGAGGTGGAGCGCTTCGAGTTGTAAACGACGGCGTGATCGGGCGGTTTTCAAAGGTTTGGGCGATTGTGGAAACGCTTGGTTTTCAAGGTTGGGACTGGCTTAAGGAAATCCGTGGGATATCGGAGAAAAAGGCTGCGGGGTTCATGGACGATGTTATCGCTGGGCGTCCGATATTCTCTTTTCCTTCAAGGCGTGGCGGCTTCCGTCTCAGGTACGGGCGTGCTCGAAACACAGGTTTAGCCGCCGTCGGCATTCATCCCGCAACCATGCTTGTGCTTCAAAGGTTTATAGCTGCAGGTACGCAGCTGCGTTTAGAGCTTCCTGGGAAGGGCGGTGTGGCTGTTCCAGTTGACACCATAGAGCCTCCTGTTGTTCGATTGAAAGACGGTTCGGTTCTTCGTGTTTCGGTTGAGAGTTTCGGCGAAATGAAGGGGAAGATCGATAAAATTCTTTTTCTAGGCGACATACTGATCAGTTTCGGAGACTTTCTGTACAATAGCAAACTGCTCGTGCCTTCTGGTTACGTGGAAGAATGGTGGGCTGAAGAACTTCACAAACCTATAATGGAAAAGTTTAACGGAAATCTTGAGAAGGCTGCGGAAGCTGCTAAAGTTCCATCGGAAAGGTTGAAAGCTTTTTTGGAAAATCCTTTCGTGAATAAGCCTGATGTTAAAGAGGCAGTAGCCTTATCGTTAACGTTGCATGTGCCTCTTCATCCATCTTTCACGTTTTTCTGGTCAAACCTCGCCTCGGTGGAAGAGCTTGAACTTTTAAGAGAGTGGCTTCTCAACTCTGAAACACTCTTTGAAGACGATGCTGTTCGCAAAATCGTTGGAAAATTCGAGAACACCGTTAAACAATTGTTGGAAAGAATTTGTTTGCCGCACAGAGTCTTGGATGGCAAGGTTATTATCGAAGGCGATTGTGCGCACGCTTTTGCTTTTTGCCTCGGTTACAACGTTTCCTCCAGCGTGGATGTTTCCTCTGCAGAATCGGTTCTGGCTGCGATACGCATGCTCTCTAACGTGGTTGTGAAGGAAAAGGCTCCTACGCTTGTGGGTGCACGGATGGGGCGTCCTGAAAAGGCGAAAAGACGTGAGATGAAACCCCTTGTCCACGTTCTTTTTCCGGTTGGTTTAGCTGGGGGTTCCCGGAGAGACCTTGTGGAAGCGGCTAAACGAAATCACACTTTCGTGGAGATTGTGAAGCGTAGGTGTCCGGTTTGTAAAACCTTTACTTTCAGGGTTAAGTGTCCAACCTGTGGTTCTGAAACGGTTCTTGAGAAGATTTGTCCAAGGTGTGGAAAGAGTCTGAAGGGAGACATGTGCCCTGTGTGTAGGATGCCAGCCAAACCCTACGGAAAACAGGTTGTTAACTTTAAGAAGTTGATTGAGAACGCGTGCAACCACCTTGGAACCTCTGTTCCGAAGCTTATCAAGGGCGTTAAGGGGTTGATAAACGAGACGAAGACAGCGGAGATAATCGAAAAAGGCGTTTTACGAGCGGGGTATGATTTATCCGTCTACAAGGATGGAACGGTACGCTTTGACGCTACTAACACCCCGTTGACGCACTTTACGCCAAGCGAAATCCGAGTTTCGGTTGAAAGGCTCAGAGAACTCGGCTACACGCATGACGTTTACGGTGTGCCTCTAACGGATTCAAATCAAATGTGCGAGCTTAAAATCCAAGACATCCTCGTGCCTATGAAATGCGCGGAGTATTTCATACGAGTCGCGAATTTTATCGACCAACTTCTGGCTAAAGTATATGGGCTTACACCATACTACAACGTGAAGCGGGTTGAAGACCTTGTGGGACATTTGATCGTTGGCTTGGCTCCGCACACTTCGGTTGGCATCGTAGGGCGAATCATCGGGTTCACGAGTCTAAACGTGTGTTACGCACATCCTATTTGGCATTCTGCAAAGCGGAGGGACTGCGACGGAGATGAAGACACGCTGATGCTTGCGTTGGACACCTTGCTCAACTTTTCGCGGGAGTATCTGCCTGCACAAATCGGTGGAATAATGGATGCTCCACTTCTTTTGATTCCTGCCGTTAACACGGCGGAAGTGCAGCGACAGGCACACGATGTTGACGTTGCTGACGCCTACCCGATTGAGTTCTATGAAAAGACTTTGGAGCGAGTGGAT
>DAOVFC010000046.1 GCA_030668645.1 Candidatus Bathyarchaeota archaeon | reverse complement strand
AAAAAATCTGGGTCTTCCCTTTGCCTTTATTTGACGTTAGTATGATGGAAGAAAGCAGAGCTAAGTGAAGACCCATAAATAAATTTGGCTATGCCTAAAAATGGTTTATTGTTTATTCGGAATCTGAGTAACGTGGCAACCCAACTTATGCAAAAGCGTCGCTTCTCTATAAATGGGGCAAGTTGCCTTCACATGTGGGGTTCAATTTCTCCAAGCTCCAAGCTCGCCACTGAAATCGGCTTGTTCGCTGACATTTGAATGTTCGCTATTAGCGAAGAAAGTCAAACGTTTTCGCAATCCAGAGTCGAATTTACCGCTGGCTATGGGATGGTCAGTGATTCTATGTCTCGCGGATAATACGTGATTATTTCTGCTCCGTCTTCGGTTATTAACACGGTGTCTGAGTGCCGGAACCCGGCGAATCCCTTTTCGTAGATTCCTGGTTCACAGCTTACCACCATCCCCGCATGTAAGAGCGCATCATTACCAATGTCTAACCATGGTGGTTCGTGTCCTTCCAAGCCTAAACCGTGTCCCGTGTGATGCTTCACACGATTTGTCAAGCCAGCTTTTCTGAAAACTTCAATCGTCGCTCGGTCTACATCGCTGCATTTGGCTCGCGGTTTAAGAGTTTTGAACGCTGCTTCTTGAGCCTTAATCATCACGTTGAAGTATCGCCTCTGCTTTCGTGTTGGCTTCCCTATTATCATCGTTCGCTCTAACTCGCAGCTGTAGCCACCCACGTCTGCGCCGGCTCCTGTGACGACCACGTCGCCCTTGTGGATCATTCGTTTTGTTGCCATGGAATGTGGAATGGCACTCATCTCGCCTATCTGACCTCTGAAACCTGCAGTTACGGGTGTGCTTCTGCGTTGAGGCTGATAGTCCGGTCCGAGGGTTTTCTTCATGATCACGGACGCTTCGTGAGAGGCAGCCAGAGCGATTTCTACATCCCATAAGCCTTCCATCGTGTACTCTTGCAGCAGAACATGAGCTAGGTTCGCCCATTTTGCGCTTTCTTTTATGAGAGCTATCTCCTCCTCGGATTTTATAAGCCGCATAGAAGGCACCAAATCTTTCATGCCTACAAACTTTGCTTCCCGCAGCTTCCTTGTTATCGGTGGACCTCTATAGCCCCATGTTCCACCGGCTCCAGCTTTATTGTCGATGCCTATCCTTTTGTTAGCCAAACCCATGTCTCTCAGAAACTCGGCGAAAAGTTCAATCGGATGCCTTTCACCTGGATAATCCACGTAGGTTTTGACGTTCTCGATAAGTTTTGTTCTTAACGGAATATGATCCTCTTCCAAGAGGGGACCCATGAATGTGATTTCACCGTCGACAGGTATTATCAAGGCGGCGGGTCTTTCGGTAGCAATGTATGAGTAGCCTGTTAGATAGAATATGCTCGTGACATTCGTCAGGTAAAGTGCGTCCAGCTTTCGCTTTCTCAACCTTTCTCTAACGTGCTCAATGCGACGTTTATACTCAGCCTCACTTATGGTAAAAGCCAATCGCCTCATCTCCGTGAACAATCGGAGTTTATTGTACGAAACCGCATAAATGCTTTATCACCTAAGAGGGTTTGCCTTCAAACTAGGTTTTTATACCATCATCCATCTATAAGATATCTGGGGTGTTTTATGCCAAAAAAGTCCCGTGAGTTTAACCTAGCTTTTTTAGAATCTGAACTTAAAGGAAAAACCCTTCTTGTTTATTGGTATCTGCTTAGATCCCCCGGTTCAAAGGTTGGTGTGCGTGAGGTTCAAAGAAAACTGGGTTTTTCAAGTCCAAGCGTGGCAGTATATCATCTGGATAAGTTATTGTCACTCGGACTTGTCGATAAAACGATAACCGGTGAGTATAAGCTTGTTAGCGAGGTTAAAACCGGTTTACTGCGTTTTTTCACAAGACTTGGCCGTTTCCTCGTCCCACGCTACCTGTTCTATTCGGTCTGGTTCACCACGATGTTAATCAGCTACATTGTGGTTTACGGGCATACCCTCTGTGTTCATAACATCGCCGCGTTGATCTTCGGATTTTCCGCGTGCACAATTCTATGGTTTGAAACCGTGCGCCTTTGGAGGGAAAAGCCGTTTTAGACTTTTGTGTGAGTGTTCTAAAGTGTAGAATTAAAAGCGTCGTCAACACTAATAGGTTGGAAGAACGATGAGAAAAACCCTGCTCGCAACAATCTCGGCGGTTGTCCTTGGAGTTTCAGTTATGGTTCTGCCTCTGTATATGTGGCATCAGATCAATTATCCGGAAAAAGTGTTTACACCACTTAACATTAGACAAGAGACGTTGGAACTTGAAACCTATGACGCACACTTGGAAAGACCCGTTGCGACCCCTCTTTACTTCACCCTAGCTTTAAGTTTCATAGCTTCTGCGATTGCTTACGCCTTATCAAAAAGGCTTGCGTGACACTGTTCTACTTTTAGAACTGTCTGTTCTAAAACATAGCATTAAGACTCACAACTCCATTTTAATATACGGTGAAAGCTTGGAAAGGTGAAATTAAAATGAAAAGTGGAAAAGTTGTAGTTTTAGCGTTGCTTATCACTGTTGGCGCAGCTGCAATGTTATGCACCGATGTAGAATACTGTACGGCTACGTTGAATAAGTTCGAATCATATGGAGAGCTCAAAGAATTCCTGAAACATAGAGAATATGGTTCCGAACGGTTTCCATATTTGCCGGGTTCACAATTCTATGGTTCAATGGAGCTTAAGGCGATGAGTGCTGATGACTTTTCTAAAACAAACGTACAAGTGGAAGGCGTGGATGAAGCAGACATCGTCAAGACCGATGGAGAATTTATCTACGTGATCTCCGGTCAAAAAGTGGTTGTTGTGAAGGCATACCCTGCAGAAGAAGCGGTTGTCTATTCGAGGATAACTGTGAACGGAACGTTGAAGCAGATATTCGTAAACGAAGAGAGACTTGTTCTGTTCTATGAAAACGGTTCGTGGGAGGAAACCAAGACCTTCGTCCATGTGTATGACATAGCTGATAGGGAAAATCCGGGGCTCAGAAGAAAACTTGCGGTTGACGGCTGCTATTTCAGTTCAAGGATGATAGGTGATTACGTCTATGTTGTGGTGAGGAAGACAGCAGGACTTGTTGAAGACGAAGTAGACCTTCCGAGAGTTTATCCCGAGGACGAAAGCAGGGTTATACCCGCCACCGAGGTTTATCACTCGGACATAGCTGACTACGGGTATATTTTCACGGTAATAGCAGCTGTAAACGTGCAAGAAGACGAGCAAGAGCCAGTTTATGAAACGATCTTGTCAGGATGGGCAACACACATGTACGTCGCATTAGAAAACATCTACTTTGCTATAGGTTATAGAGACAAAACTCTTTTGCACCGAATACACATCGAAAACGGCGAAATATCCTATGTTGCTGACGGTGAGGTTCCTGGAACAGTCTTGAACCAATTTTCCATGGATGAGTATGAAGGTTACTTCAGAATAGCAACTACATCTAGGATATCGTATGAAAATAACCCGTCACTGCGCCTTCCATTGCAAAACAATATGTACGTTTTAAACATGGAGTTGGAAATAGTCGGTGAACTAGAAAACATAGCTCCTGGAGAAACGATTCATTCAGCACGCTTTATGGGCGACAAATGCTACCTCGTAACCTTCAGAAAAACCGATCCTTTCTTCGTAATTGAACTTGGAGAACCGTACGATCCGAAAATTCTCGGTGAACTGAAGATAAGCGGCTACTCTAATTATCTGCACCTCTACGATGAAAATCACGTGATAGGCGTAGGCAAGGAAACAGTTCCAGCGAAACAAGGAGACTTCTCTTGGTATCAAGGGGTGAAAATCTCACTTTTCGACGTTACAGACCTGTCTGAGCCGAAAGAAATAGCGAAATATGAGATAGGTGACAGAGGAACAGACTCGCCGGTTTTGAGAGAACACAAAGCGTTTCTGTTCGCCAAGGAAAAGAATCTTCTGGTTCTGCCCGTTTCGGTTGCGGAGAGAGACAATCCAAATGATCCTCCATACATTCCTGGAAAAATCGTGTGGCAAGGTGCGTATGTATTCACCGTATCGCTGTCGCTTGAGGAAAAGCTCGTGTTGAAGGGAACGATCACTCACATCGAGAACGATGACGTACACGACACGGAGCATTATGTTACACGTGCGCTTTACATAGAGAATGTTCTTTACACCATTTCGAATAACAGAATAAAGATGAATTCTTTGCTCGACCTGAGCGAAATCAACGAGTTAGGTCTCAACGAGTAGAGGAGGCTGCACGATTGACTTTGAGCGAGCTTGTTAGAATGCTGGGAGACTTCGCGGAAATCGCGGTGACGATTCTGCTGGCTTACGTGGTGTACAGAATAGCAACGCTCATAGACACGCTTAACAGCAAAATCAAGGGAGCGAAAAACCCATAGCTAAAGGTTGGTCTGAATGTCGTCGAGACGTTTACAACATTCTATTGAGGACGAGGAAAAGGGAAGTCTAGAAGCCCTAGAGGTGCATCACAGGATACCTGACGGAAGGCTGATCACAACAGTGCAGGTCTGTCTTCGTTGCGGAAGAAAGTTTACATACAAACGAGGGCGTAAACGTTGTCCGCGCTGCCTTGGACCTCTTATAATTAAGACCATGGTTCTTAAAGCTCCCTAATTTTTTTTTTTCGAAATTTTCCCAAAAATTCTGTGTAATCGAGTTTCAAAACGCTTATTTCCCAACGGTGTCAGATTTGTTTCGGGATTATCATTGGAACACTTTTCCATCCGAACGCGTGGATGGCATGTTTGCTATTGGCGATCCAGAGAAAGATTAGGCTTCCGTTTTATTGCCTTGCGTGCGAATGTTATATATCCAGTATGTCCAGTCATCAAGGTTTGAGGTCGAGTTTTTCCCCTTTCAACCCTCATTTCACGCATCAAACACTCTATGGTTCTTATGTCTACGAAAGCGTTTTCTTTCAGGGCTTCAACCGTTTTTACAACCTGATCTATTGTTGGACTGAATGAAA
>DAOVFC010000061.1 GCA_030668645.1 Candidatus Bathyarchaeota archaeon | reverse complement strand
TTTCAGGTACTCCTCCGGGTTTTCTAGGATTTCTTCGGCGAGCCTCTGGTCGAAAGCCAGAAGGTCTTCGAACTCCACCGTTAACGATGTCTTGCTTGTCACCGCCATTTGTGAAATCCGTTGACGGTATTTCTCGGTCTTGAAAAACTCTTGGAAATGCTCCTGCGGGTCTATGACCTCTAACTCTTCGGTCATTCTTCTTCACCGCTGTATTTCAGTATGTGTGCTCGCCACTCCTTAATAATCTTGAAAAGTTGTTTGTAGAGAAATCTTTCCTCGCTTGTAAGATTTTTCAGAATCTGCTCGGTTTGAGCTGGAGCCGAGGCAAGTGAAACTATCTTCTTCAACCTCGAATTCACAATATCCCGTGTTGAATGCCTGACTTTTTCGTATTCCCTCGTTTTTTCAGGTTTTTTGGTTATTTCCTCTTTTAATTCTGTCAGGTATCTGTGTAGTTTAGGATAGAATTTCTGAGGCAGCTTGGATACTTGCCTAACCGTTTGAACGCGTTCCTTCCACTGAATCTTGTAGAGTTTCGCCGAGTCAAGCAATTCGCCTTCTCTGAAGCGAGCAATCCCGGATTTCACAAGCTCCCGAGCTGTCCAGAATTGAATTTCATATTCGTTTCCTTCCTCGAAGGGACCTACAGTTAACCCCGCAAGCTTAATTTCCGGGCAGTTCCTGTTCGCAATAACTCTTATAGGTGAATTTTCAAAACTAAAATCCAAATCTCTAATCTTCGATGAAACTGCTTCTGGCATTCTCTACCCCTTTCTTGACTCTAAAGCTACTACTGTAGAGCAGATATAAGAACTGCAGTTTAAAAACTTAGATCAAAGAGTTTAGAACGTTAGAAATCGCAAGAAAGCTTTTGTCGTTTAGATGAAAATCAGAGGGGAAATGTCGTTTCAGTGAGGCTATGGCCATAAGCCCAATGTCTTTATTGCTTCACTTACTCTCCCTATACCGAGTATCAAGGCTGCTGTTCTCATATATTCTTCGTTCTGCTTTGAGATTTTGTGTATGTCTTTGAATGCTTTCACTATTTTTACTTCAAGTTTTCTGTTCACTTCGTCAAGCGTCCAGTGTTCTCTCGTTAGGTTTTGAACCCATTCGAAATAGCTCACCGTTACACCGCCAGAGTTTGCCAAAATATCTGGAACGAGAAATATGCCTTTTTCATGAAACACCTTATCTGCTTCTGGTGTTGTTGGTCCGTTGGCTCCTTCGGCGACTATTTTTGCTTTTATCTTGTCCGCGTTTGCTCTGGTGATCTGGTTTTCTAAGGCTGCCGGAATAAGAACATCGCATTCCAACTCAAGCAATTCCTCATTCGTTATATTTCTGCATCTAGGATAGTCAACAACCGAGCCTGTTTTCGATTTATGCTCGTAAACCTTGTAGGGGTTCAAGCCTTCACGAAAGTATATGCCACCCCTTGAATCGCTTACCGCAATTACTTTGCACCCCCAATCATTAGCTATCTTTGCAGCGTTCCATCCTACACTTCCAAATCCTTGAACTGCAACTGTTGCATCCTTCATTTTCAAGCCCAAAAGTTTAGCCGCTTCTCTTGCACAAAGGACAACGCCCCGAGAAGTGGCTTCCGCTCTTCCTTCCGAACCGCCTACGCTTATGGGTTTTCCTGTGACGCATTCCGGGACGCTGTAGCCTTTGAATTGGCTGAAAGTGTCCATTATCCATGCCATTGTTTGTGCGTTTGTGTAAACGTCTGGCGCTGGCACGTCACGGTATGGTCCGATGAAGTCTAAAAGTAGGCTCGTGTATCGTCTTGTTAAGCGTTCTAGTTCACCCTTTGACATTTCTTTTGGATTGCAGCATACTCCGCCTTTTGCGCCGCCGTAGGGAATGTCTGCAACCGCGCATTTCCATGTCATCCACATTGCCAGTGCTGTGACTTCGTCTAGTGTGACGTTTGGGTGGTAGCGTATGCCACCTTTAAAAGGTCCCCTTGCATCATTATGTTGTACACGGCAACCGGTGAAAACACTCGTTTCACCATTATCCCTTCTTGTTATGATGGAAACAATGAGTGACCGTTTTGGATGCTTTAGCATTTCATGAACGCCAGGATCAAGATCCAGTTTTTCTGCAGCTATTCTTAACTGTTCTAACGCAACGTCTAATGCTGTTTTGGCTTCTACCATAAAATAATCCCTCTTTGATACTCTATATGCTTACTGTTTTCTTAAAAATTTAAGGATTGAGCTAAAAGATTATAGAAAAAAAGAGAAGATGGTGCTAGTCGAGAATTCTTTCAATAGCGTCTTTTTCTATGTCTTCTACCATTGGTATGCCTGTGGCTTTAGATGCTCTTTCAGATAAACTCATCAAGTCGTTTCTGTTGAGGAGTTCCAGTTTCCATTTTCTGGTGCCCGCTAGAAGCTGTTTCAGTCCAACGCCTATGCGGTCCGTTAGGTACGTGTATAGTCCAATTGCTTCCCATGGTATTTCTTTGAAGCTTTCGCCATATTTTGCTTTCAGTTCTGGTGTGGCGATAAAGAATTTTTCAGGCGTAGCACCAAACTTGTTTGCAAAAGCTTTCGGCAGTTTGCCTTCTCCAGCCAGCTGTTTGAAATAGTCTGCTTTCATGACGGCGGTTAGTGGTGATCGCCCCATCAAGACAGCCTTAACAAAGGGGCCATCTCCAAAGTTGCTCATTGCCATTGTTTTGAAAATCTGTGTTTCGTTTATGAAGCCTCCAGCCATGATTAGATCTGGCACATGTCGTCCTTTCTTTTTCAGTATTCGTGCGCATTTGAGGACTATGGATTCTAGGTAGACTGTTGGGATGCCCATCTCATCCATCATTGGCACGGGGCTCATGCCTGTTCCTCCGCCTGCTCCGTCGAAGGATATTGCTTCAATTTTTGCTTCAGAAGCTAGTTTCATTGTGTAGGCAACGGCTGCAGGTCTATAGGCACCAGTCTTTAGTGTCACGTGTTTTGCGCCTTGTTGCCTTAGCCATTCTATGTCTTCTATGAAGCCTTTTTCTTTCGGTATGCCAACTCGGCTGTGTCTCTCGAAGGATTTGAACACGCCTTCTTTGAATGCTTGCTGCACCGTTGGGTCTTCTGGATCTGGGATGACTATGTAGCCTCTTTTCTTCAGCATTATGGCCTTGTTTAAGTCTCTTATGCGGACTTCGCCTCCGATGGCTTTTGCGCCTTGTCCCCATTTCCTTTCGATAACGTTTACTTCTAGCTTTGAGATGGCGTAAACATCAACGCCTAGCCTCTGGTCTTCCACGTTTGTTTGTACAACGATGTCTCCGTGTTTTCCATCCCAGAACTTTCGGAACACATCAACTCTTCGTTTCAGTTCTTTTGAGTAGGTGACCTTGCCGTTTGTAAACTGTGATTCAGGGTCCATGCCGCAAACGTTTTCTCCGACGATTACTGTTACGCCTGAAAGCGCTGAACCGATGGCTATGCCTTCCCAGAATAGTCGTCCGACCATAGTTGAGCCGAAAGCACCAGCCAAAACTGGAAGTTTAAGAGGTATACCTGCCACTTTTGTTTCTGTGCTTGCGTTTGGGAAAAGGGCAACATCAGAATTTTCTTCGATGCCGTGCACTTCAAAGAGGCGGGCTTGAATGTTGAAGTGGGACCAGTCCAATCCGAAGTCTTTTAGGGCTCCTGCCGTGCTGTATCCAAACTGAAGTGGTT
>DAOVFC010000024.1 GCA_030668645.1 Candidatus Bathyarchaeota archaeon | reverse complement strand
TCGTTGTCCATGGAGTCAAGCGGTTGGTGAAGCTCTTCAGAAAGCGTGTAAGCATCGAACGTGTGTTCAGCAGAGCCAAAGAATGGCTACTGCTAGATCATCTGAGAGTTAAAGGGCTAGAACAAGCCTTCATCCATGCTTGCTTAAGCTTCTCAGCCATGCTACTCGTGGCTTTAACAGCCGTCAGACAGCATAAGCCAAGCCTCATCCGCAGCATCAAACACTACACCACCCAATGAGACAAAACAAGAGACGTCAAAGACGGGTTAAAATAGGGTCAACCATCAAAGAAAAACCTACAGACAGGCAGAAGCCAACTCAAAACTCTACATTCCAGATAGAAACAGCCATCAAACAGCCAAAAAATGGCAGAGAAACTCAAAAAGACAGCAGCCACAAGGTCAACAAATTAATTTCTAAACAGCCTAGCTCGCTATTTTGTAGATTATGTTCCCGAAGAAGTAAAAGAGATTCTCGTTACTAGTAACGAAAAATTAACTGTCAGACACTGTCAAGCCTTGGTTAAGTTGAAGGATTATCCGGAAAAACAATGTGAGTTAGCTGAAGTGGTCCATTCAAATCGGATTCGTTCCTAGGAGCGAAAACGCTGGGCCTCGCTCATGCTTGTTCCTTCAAATGCGTGCAGGTGAATCTGCTTTAAAAGAGAGAAATACATAACAAGAACTAGCTCAGAACAACGTCTAAACTGGAAAAGAAGATTGAAAAACAATTCTTTACTGAGTCTAGAATCGCTTTAGAACCTCGTTAGGTTCTATCGACAAGAAACTTTGTCAAAAAATACTGAAATACAACAAATAATACTTAACGCATATTAAATGGCTTCTAAAACCATATTAACAGGGGAAACACGTGCCCTATAGGCTCCCTTCAGAAAACGTGCCCATTAGAATGTACTCCGCGACGTACATTAAGGCTTCTTTCAGAAAATGGCGGACCGCTGGGTTCCAATCCCTGGGATTCGAATCCCCAAAAATTCTTTTCGGGTAATATGCCCTGAAAGGCTCTGTGAACGTGCCCAGGGCGGCTCTTTCTTAACAGAAATCATGCAATATTAAAAAGGAACACTCAGAAAATAGAAAAAAAGGGGTTTTGCGGGAGACGTCTCCATTTACTAACGTTTCTTTGTCAACCCTAATCTTAAGTCTCCAGAAAATGCGTGAAAAATAGGAACGCCAGCTTTTGTACCCGTGTTTTGGACAGTCTATGAATGCTACGAAAGCCCATGCTGCTTTAAGTTGCTGCGGCGAAACCTCATAGCCTCTGCTGAAAAGATAGTTTGAGATTTCTTCGCCTGAAATCGGATTTTCCACGTAAGCCAAAGTTCCATGCAAATCGAACAAAACAGCCTTTATCTCAACCAAACGGTTCACCCCAAATCATACGCTTTGGTGTGAAAGCTTTTAAATACTTCTTAAAAGGCATTGTTTTTAGCGTTTCTTGTGACTAAATGGGAGATTATGTGAATGACTATTGAAAGGAATTTGATTATTTCTGTTTTGAAACTGACCAGAAACGGACCGGTTGCAAACGAAATAGTCAGTAAGGACGCAAGAGTTCCATTACAAGTCGTGAATGATATACTCAAAAAGTTGCAAAAAGATGGGTTAGTTTATTTGCGAGACAAGGTTTTGGAGGCTGACAGCATGCAGCGGCTTAAACTGGCTGTCCACGCTATCCGGTTGGGCGCCGACTTTGAGCGTGTGAGCGGTTTTCTCGACTGGAAAGAGTTTGAGAACATCGCTGCTCTTGCCTTTGAGGTGAACGGTTACAGGGTTAAGAAAAATTTACGGTTTAAGCACGCTGGGCGAAGATGGGAGATAGACATTGTCGGCTGCAAGAAACCGCTGGCTGTGTGCATGGATTGTAAGCATTGGCATCACGGGATGTACCCGTCTGCTCTAAGGAAGGTTGTTGAGGCGCAGGTGGAGAGAACTTTCGCTCTGGCTGAATCCCTGCTCAAGTTTGTCGGCGAAATTGAATGTGCCTCTTGGGAGAAGACTAAACTAGTTCCAGCGGTTCTGTCACTTGTTAAGGGCAGATTCAAATTCTATGATAACGTACCGATAGTTCCGGTGCTTCAGTTGCAGAATTTTTTGACCGAGTTGCCAGCCCACGCGGATACACTGAAACATTTTTCGAAAAGGATTTCAGCCAACTAATTCAACCGTGGTGCCCAACGCTTGACCAGGCAACCCCTTCCTGAATCTGACCCTGACCACGCCCTTTCCGCCGTGCAGGGCCACGACTTTTCCAATAATCTTGTTCTCTTCCCTTTTCCACGCCACCTTTCTCCCGATGAGTCTACCCGCCTCAGAAGCTGAATGCACATGCTTGAACTGAATGATGCATTCTCTGGACCTTTGAGTTTTCGGACCTACACGATAATTGAGTATCACTCCTTCGATTGTTTGAGCCATGAGTTTCACCAGGCACCCCGTTTCAAGAAATGAATGAAACTTAAATTTGTTTCGCTTAGACGCTTCAAGGAATTATGTAAGATTTTTAGTATCGATTTTCTCGCGAATTTTACGGCTGGATAGGAGCTGAAAACAACGATTTTTCCACTCGTAGGCTTGTCAATACCGCTGATAACATTTAGAAGTGTTGTTTTTTCCAGCGCCGGAAGGTCCTCTAATGCCCGCAAACTCGCTTTTTCTAACCTTAAGGTTCACATCTTTAAGGCTTCAACTTTAACACCGCCGATTTGATAAGTCTTACACAAAGAAGAGGCTAGTACCGCTATTCTACCCAGATTCATCCTTTCTCACCTAGAAAGAACACTTAACTTTCATTTCTTATCTTAAAGTTTCCCCTGTCCCTTTTCACAATCCTCTCCTTCTCTGGCAGTTCATTCTTTTCCCAAACTTTCCAGTCTATTCGCTTAAAAATCCATTTTTTGCCCAAATGCGCCGCAAGAACTGCGTGTTTATACTGATTGGATATAGGAACAAGTTCGTCAAGAAATCTGAAAAGTTTTTCAACCTGCTTTTTCGGGAAGTAGGCATAGTATCTAGCGTTTTTAACCTCAAAGGCATAAACATGCTGGTCTTTCCTCGCGATAACGTCTGGCAAAGGACTGAGGCTTGGATTGCTGACTGGCACACGCACCGCATTATACCCGTTTTTTCCCAGAAGCTTCACAAGAACGCTTTCGCTGTAAAAACCTCTCCTACGCCATCTGCGAATCTTAACCTTGTCAACTTCTCTAACCATTAGCAATTTTCCAGTGGTTTCATTGCCTAGAAAATCTAGGCTTTTTACGCTTATAAGCACGTATGGCTAGCGACACCTCCCACCACCTCCCTATCCTTAAGTCGATTTTTTTCAGGCAATTAGCAGAAGCTCTAAACGAGTTTGCCCCTTGAAAAAACCTAGGGGGAGGGGGGGTCGACGAGCCTCAGAGCATTCACGCCTTCAGAAGACCAAAAAGGTTTGGTGTTTACACGTAGGATTCATTACTTGCGCTTGTAAGTCTGAACCGGAATCTTTAGAGTTAGCTTTTCAGTTAGACATTCTTTCAAGTAATCATCCAATGTGGCTGCTGGCACAACCTCTATCGTGTAATCCTTAACATCTATGGAATGCTCATAATTCTTTTGGGGGATAACCACCTTTTTGAAACCCCAAGCCTCCGCAGCCTTGATCTTCTCGTACAATCCACCCACAGCAGTCACTTGAATGGAGTCTCCAACGCCGAGGTTTATCTCTCCCGTAACCGCCACATCCTGCCTTATCGGCTTGCCTTCAACGAGTGAACAGAGCAGTATAGCCATCGTTACGCCTGCTGACGGCCCGTCCACCCCATAAGATTGAGCGAAATCTATGTTCGTCAAATAATCCTGTGCGATGTCCACTCCGTATTTCTGCAAGATAACGCTTCTCACCTTGGCTATGCTGTCCGAAATGAAGCTTTTGCCCTTGGCTACACCCGTAACCTTGTAGTAGCCCTTGAAGGAATAGTTTCTAGGAAGCTCGCTTTTCTTAACCATGTGGGCTTTTACGCCTAGGACGTTGCCAGTCATCTCTCCGCTGTACGGATCCCTAACAACAGCCAAACCGTACACTTGGCCAAGCTTGATGCCTTTAGGTTCAATCTCCAAGAGCTTGCCTCTCTCGCTGATCTCATGTTCCAGAATTTGCCTCTGAATAGTCTTACAATGGTTCTCCACGGCTTCCTTAACGTGTCTCCTCTCAACCATCTTGCAGCCTTCGTTCATTGCGAGGGTTCCAGCCGTCTTTATAATCGAGATTAAGGGTCTAAATTTGGTTGTCAACGCGTCCTTTTTGTTGCTTCTCCGTCTTCCTTCCTCAACGATTTCCTCGCACGCATTCCTACCGAAGGGAATGAGGTGGAAACGTTTAACCTCCTGCGCTATGAACTGCACGTACCTGCGTCTGTTCTCGAGAGTGCTCGGCATGTCGTTGTTCATCATGACAACCTTGCCGTAACCGTAGATGCGGTCCATCAGGGCTGGGTGAAGCTGGTTTATGCTATCAAAGTTTCCCGCGCCGACCAGAAACGTGACGGCTGGTACTGGTTCGGTTGAAACCGCCATGGCTGCTGTGCCTCCGGCGTTCCAACGACCTCTCAAGGTTACCGGCAGCTGCCCATCTTCGAGAACCGTCAGAAGGGTCACTGCCTCCTCAGGGTCAAGATTCTTTATCTCATCAATGTATAGTATTCCCAGCGACGCTCTGTGCACATCCCCCGCCGTGACCCGCTGATGCTCAGGCGTGCCCAAACCGCCAGTTTGGTATGGATCCCATGCTATTGAACCAAAAAGTTGAGCGCTTCTACGCCCGGTAGCATCCACAAACGGCGCATGTCCAGAGCTGTTGTCAACTATCATTTTTGGAGTATCTGTTTGTTTGGCACCTGAGATTCCTTTCATGCTTCCTAAGCCGCCGAGCCTAGAGAACCACCATATGAAAACGCCGAAGAATATTAGGCTTCCACCCGGGATAAATGTTAATGGCACTAAACCGATAAATCTGTCTACAAAGTAGTCTGAGAAATTGTTGTAATACTCTTGAACGTTCTCTCCCATAAATGGCGGATTGGCGTTCCATGTCTGCCATGCCTGATACATGAAATAGAAACCTAGGGATATCAGGAACAGGCCGAGTATTATCATAAATGTCTGAATCGCTTTCAATCCGACCTTGGTTAGGAATTTTCTTTTAAGTTCTTTCCGCTGCTGTATCTTCAGAATCTTTTTTGCTTCTCCACTCTTATGAATCGAAATTTTAGGCTGACTCGGCAGCATCTGATTTTTCCAACATAGAACATCAAAAAGTTTTATACCGTTTTCCTTGTAAATCTCTGTAAGCTTTTCCGTAAGGGCTCTGCCAATCAAAGATTTTCCAGTTCCCGGGTCGCCCAAAAGAAGAAGGTACGGACCTGGACTTATCATGGTTTTGGCTGATGCTTCTGGTTTCTCGGGGCTGCTCCAGCTTCTGTACCATTCTGTTTTTTCAAGCCACTTCAGCTTGTGCACCCATTCATCTAGGCAGAGAAAGCATTCTTGTAACGCCTGATCTTGACCTATGACCCAGTTTATCAGGTTGCCGTCCACTGGGAAACCCTTTGTACTCTTGAAGTTCGCCCAATCCCATCTCACGCTAACCTTTTTTCCCTTAACGTTCCTTTCCAGCATCTCAACTTCGTTTCCAAAGTGGTCAAAGGGCAAACACAAACACCTTTGGTAAGCTCTCCACACTTCTCCGCTTAGAACCATGCCGTGCAGCAATTATAGAAGTTATTTCAAACTCGGCAATATGATAAAAACGGATAATCATCGAACTCTTTCTTTATGCAATGTTTAAGAGCGCATGTTTCTACGAAGTTAAGCTGGGCTAATTGTGTCAAAAATAGGACTTTACAGCAGATTTGATTGGCTTTTCTTACGTTTACGTCTTTCAATCCTGTCCAGCAATCGTCTCAACACGTCATCGTAGGTTTCACCTTTCTTACCCATAGCCTTCAACCGTTCACACACCCCAACACTTATGCGAATCGTTCTAAGCTTTACCACTTCATTTTTACTCATTACGAACACCAGAACATAACAATTATGCACGGCGCATATAAAAGATTAACCGTTAAGCTTTTCAAGAGATTATCGTGTCCTCATTAAATAAACGTACGAAAATCTCCATACTTAGCACAAAATCGCCTCCTGGAACACCCCTCGCGACACTTTGATCCAACTTGACACACAACGCCACAATACGCAATCCTTTAACACATTTAGCGCAAGCTAAAGCTCTAAAAGCTAACAGAACACCCGCCAGTCAAACCATAAACCCTTAAAACCTAGATTTGTTGATGCTTCCGTATACGACTCACAGATCTCACCACGCTTAAAGACAAAGTTTATGCTTTTAGAAAGAGGTCATTCTCCCTTCCTTTTCATCGACATGTAATTGTCATCTCCTTTACGTAGGCTAAGTGATTGATATTCTTCTACTTCTCGCATGGTTCTTTTACATTCTGGTGATGTTAGTGACGGCAGTATTACATCCAAAATGATACTTCACCAATGCTCTCCGAAGCGTGCAGGCAAACAGTCGTATACAAAAGCATCAACGAGTTTCCATTTTGATCTGATAACCCGAAAAGTGAAGAACGCATAAAAATGTTAGATTGTCGGTGTGCCTCCTATGAAAGCTGGAAAACTAATTCTAAGTTTCTCCGCTAAAGATGGCAGATATATAGATGAAATTGTAATGACTAAGGTTGGAGTGATAAGCCATGTCAAATTTCAGAGTTTCTAGCACAAGCTACAGTTTTTCAACGAAGGGCGAAATAGACTTTGTAGATTTATCGGATAAAGTTCAAGAGGTTGTCTCCAAATCCGGAATCAAGAACGGTTTGGTGCACGTTTTTGCTCCACACGCAACGGGGATTCTGATTTTAACGGAGTACGAACACCGCTTGTTAAACGACATCAAAGTCTTTCTTGAGAAAATACTCCCAACACATGGTGCGTACGGGCATCCTTCCAACGCTCATTCACATCTGAGGTCTATGCTTCTACCCCCAGACAAGACTATGCCCGTGGTTGATGGCCGTGTGGAGTTTGGAACATGGCAATCCCTGATCTTTGTGGAAACAGATGTTTACCCCAGAAGGAGAACTGTCACAATGCAAGTGATGGGCACGTAATAAAAACTTATGCAGTTCTACAAAAAC
>DAOVFC010000058.1 GCA_030668645.1 Candidatus Bathyarchaeota archaeon | reverse complement strand
CTTAACATCGTTTGTTCCACGCACAGCGATCGCCTTAAGATTCTTGGAACCCATAACGGCGCCCATTCCTGTCCTTCCTGCCGCACGGGTTTTTTCGTTGATGATGCATGCTAATCGAGCGAGTTTTTCTCCGGCGAGACCTATGGCTGCAACCCGAATGTAGTAGTCGCCTAACTCCTCTTTTATGGCGTCCTCTGTCTCCGCGGGGGATTTTCCCGTCAAATGTGAAGCATCTAACAACTGAACCGAATCGTCATCAATCCATACATAGCTGAGTTTTTCCGCCTTACCCTTGAAGATAACGGCGTCATATCCTGCTCTCTTCAACTCTGTTCCGAAAGACCCGTGAGATTTTGATTCGCCTATCCCAAAGCTCTGTGGTGATTTAGAAACGAACGCGTGTCCGTTTCCACCCGTTGGCCACATCGTGCCTGATATCGGTCCTGTTGTTAGAATCAACGGGTTTTCTGGGCTGAAAGGGTCAACTCCCGCCTTGGATTGATCCAAGAACAGTCGCATGCCGAGTCCTATTCCACCTATGTACTTTCTCGCTTGTTCCTTGTTTAAGGGCTCAACATGTGTTTTTCCTGTTGTTAGGTTTATATGCAATATTCGTCCAGCGTAGCCGTACAAACGCTCTCCTCCAAATTCTTTACATTTAAGGTAAGATTTAAGTTTAATTGTAGATAAATATTAATCTATCCGCGAGGAGCTTTCAGTTTCACCATGGGCAAGTTGAGCTTAACGCACTCCTCTCTCCGTCTGTACAAAAAGTGCGCGCGCTAACCGCGGAAACTGGTGATATCCCCGCAAACTCCTTTTTTTTGTGTTTAGCCCTTTAAGAGGTAATGAGCATCTTTGGCATTTGTTGACTTCAACCTTTGTCTTGCCCTAGTTTGCACCGCTTGAGTTTCTACCAGTTCTGAAAGTCCTGATTCCATCCCTTATTCCTTCGATGACGCGCTTCAGAGTCTCACTGTTAGCTTGTACACCAGCTTTCCCCTTCTCATGTTCCACATCATAATTGATAAAGGTAGCATTCAAACGTGTTCTAGTTAATGTTGACCTAGCAGTTAATCGTCTATGCGTATCTTTAATGTGATATTGCACAAAATTTATATATTGCACCGAAATTCTAATCGTTCCGAAAAAGGAGATTTATGGTATGTCTGTGCCTCAACTTGCTGGAACACCCGTTATTATCCTAAAAGAGGGATCGAGCAGATCAAGGGGAAGAGACGCCCTACATGCCAACATCATGGCAGCTCAGATCGTGGCGGAAACCGTGAGAAGCTCTCTCGGACCGAAGGGTATGGATAAAATGCTAGTGGACAGCCTCGGTGACTTAACAATTACAAGCGATGGACGCACTATCCTCGACGAGATGGACATTCAGCACCCAGCGGCAAAGATCATGGTGGAGGTTGCGAAGGCACAGGACGACATGGTAGGGGACGGGACCACCACTGCCGTGGTCATCGCCGGGGAACTGCTTAGAAAGGCTGAGGATCTACTGGATCAGAGCGTTCACCCGACTATTATTATTAAAGGCTATAGACAGGCAGCCGAAACAGTCCTTAAGATTCTGGATGATATTGCCATTCCCATTGAACGTTCAGATGAAGAATTGATGGAAGCCGTCGCCAAGACCTCTTTGTACAGCAAAATCGTTTCCGGTGAACGTAAACTTTTTGCAAAAATTGCCGTGCAAGCGATAAAACAGATTGCTGAAAAAGAAGATGGAAAGGTTAACGTAGACATTGACTATGTGCAGATTCAGAAGAAAGAGGGCGAATCTTTAGGGGAAACGACCCTTTTGAACGGCTTGATAATAGGTAAAGAAGCCGCTTCTACAGGGATATGCCCTACGTGTGTAGGCAACGTCTGTGAAATCGGATCGACGTCCAAAAGCGTGAAAGACGCAAAAATAGCCTTGATAAATCGCGCACTGGAGATAAAAAAGACGGAGTTCGACGCGAAAATACAGATCAGCGACCCAACAAAAATGAAGCTGTTTATGGATAAGGAGCACAACATGCTAAGGGACATGGTACAAAAAATCTTGGATGCTGGGGCAAACGTTGTTTTCTGTCAGAAGGGTATAGACGACCTAGCGCAGCATTTTCTGGACAGCCATGGCGTGTACACGGTTCATAACATGAAGGAGAAAGACATGGAGAAATTGTCCAGAGCGACTGGAGCCAAATTGTGACGAGAATTCATGACATAGAACCAGCAGACCTAGGTTACGCTGGAACTGTTGAGGAGCGAGATGTTGGAGATGAGAAAATGACTTTTGTCGAGGGGTGTAAAAATCCGAAATCGGTGTGCATTTTCATCAGAGGTGGAGGCGAACATTTTATTGACGAAGCGGAAAGGGCACTCCACGATGCGTTATGCGTGGTGAGAAACGTCGTCCAAGACTCCAGAGTGGTTGCTGGTGGTGGAGCACCAGAGGTGGAGCTTGCAAGGAGGCTTCGAAAATACGCTGGCGGCGTAGGTGGAAAGGAGCAGCTGGCGATCAAAGCCTTCGCTGAGGCCTTGGAGAGAATACCGATAACCTTGGCTGAAAACGCTGGCTTAAAACCAATCGACGTCATTGTTGAACTAAGAAAAAAACATGATGAAGGCCGACTTTGGAGTGGAGTCAACATTCCATCCAAGAAACTGAGTGACATGGAAAAGGCACAGGTGTATGAGCCCCTTAAAGTGGTGAGGCAAGCAATCATATCTGCAACCGAAGCGGCTACGATGATTCTGAGAATCGACGACGTTATAGCATCCTCAAAAAGCTCTATGAACGCACCGCCAGGTGCTTCAACCGGAATTCCTGGAACGCCCCCATACATGCGATGACCCGCTGTGAATTTTCACATATGCTCATGAGATACAAGGAGGAAGTAATACTCAATGGTTAAGTGGTGGGAGAGTAAAGAGTACAAGAGCAAATTAAAGAAACCAATAGAAGAAAGTGAAAAACTGAAAGAAGAGAGACTGGAAAAAGAACGTAAGGTCTTGAAGGAAAGACCAGAACCGTCGCGAAAAACGGGAAAATCAGCTTCGAATAAACCCATCGACTTAACCGATGCCATCTTAACAGAGGCTGTTCAGAATCATCCCGTGGTGGTTGTTGACTGCTGGGCGCCGTGGTGTGCTCCTTGTTATATGGTTGCTCCGGTTGTCGAGGAACTTGCGCGAGACTATGCTGGAAAAATATTATTTGGAAAATTGAATGTGGATGAAAATCGAGAGACTGCTATGCATTATCAGATAATGAGCATTCCTACAATGTTAGTTTTTAAAAATGGAAAACTTGCAGATAGGATAATTGGTGCCATGCCCAGACAAATGTTGGAACCGAAAATAACACGTTATCTTTAAGCCGCGCGTGATTCACTCCCACACTTTCCGACATTGGAAAGTGACAATGGAATATCATAAAACCAAAGACATCATACACGTCAAAGAATTCCTTGGCCACAAAAGAATCGACAACACCATGATTTACGTCCACATAGAAAACGCTATCTTTCAAAACATGCAGCCTGAAGACTTCCACGTTAAAGTCGCCAGGACAGCTGAAGAAATCACCAAACTACTAGAATCAGGATTCGAATACGTCTGCAAAAAAGACGGCCTGCTATTCTTCAGAAAACGTAAATGAAAAAACTTAATGATAACAAGGAAAAACGAAAGCTATTAATCAATCTGCTTATTTAATAAAACATTCTTTCACATATTAGTAACAGAGGACACTACCC
>DAOVFC010000067.1 GCA_030668645.1 Candidatus Bathyarchaeota archaeon | reverse complement strand
TGAACATTCCGAAGGAGATTAGAACGTACTGTCCAAAGTGTAGAAAGCATCAGATTCACACAGTTTCCATTTACAAGGCTGGAAAGCGAAGGGCCTTGGCTAAGGGTGAACGCCGACACAGACGTTTGAAGAAGGGCTACGGTGGACAGAAGTATCCCCTTCAGAAGGTTTTTTCAAAGACAACCAAAAAGCAAACCGTGAAGCTGAAGTGTAAGGTGTGTGGTTATACCCGGCACAGAGACGGTATCAGATTAAGAAAGATGGTGGTTGTGTAGGGCGGAGAGAACGACTTATGACTGAGTGGGAAAAGCTTATTCCACGTCCGAGAAGCAGATTCCTTCGTGTTAAGTGTCTGAAGTGCGGTAACGAGCAAATAGTTTTTAGTCATGCTGTTAGCAAGATTAATTGCAACGTTTGCGGAGCGGAACTAGCAGAGCCTTCCGGTGGAAAAGCGATAATTAAGGGTGAAATCCTCGCGGTTTTCGAATAGGACGGGGTGTTAAATAGTGTCCAGAAAGCCTGAATGGCCAGAAGTCGGCGATTTAGTGCTGGCTACCGTAGATACGGTTACTGATTATGGCGCTTACGTGAAACTGGATGAGTATGATAAAGAGGGTTTGTTGCACATCTCTGAGATTTCTTCTTCATGGGTTAGGAACATTCGCAATTTTGTCCGTGAAGGGCAAAAGATTGTTCTGAAGGTTCTACGGGTTAGCGTGGAAAAAGGGCATATAGACCTGTCTCTTCGAAGGGTCACCAAAAGGGAAAAGATAGAGAAGATCATGTCTTGGAAGAAGGAGAGGAAGGCTGAAACTCTACTCCGGAGCGTCTCTGAAAAAACTGGCTTACCGCTCGATGAAATTCAGGAAAAAGCCGGAGCCTTGATTGAAAAGGAATACGGGCTGTATGAAGGCTTTGAAAAAGCTGTAAAAGAAGGCGCGGAAGCCTTTACAAAAATCGGTGTGCCAGAAGAGCTTGCAACGGTGCTTGCGAAGGTCGCCAAAGAGAAGATTCGGTTGCCCATGGTTAAAGTAAAGGGCATAGTTGAACTAAGATGTGTGAAACCTGACGGTGTCAAGGTTATCAAAGAGGCTTTTTTGAACGCTAAAAAAGCTGAGCGGTCTCGGGAAGCTGACCTTCGCTTTTATGTTGTTGCTGCGCCGAGATACTGTATTGAAGTTTCAGCTGAAAACTATAAAGGTGCAGAGGCGGTTCTGCAGAGAGTTGCTGAGAATATTGTTTCAAACGTTGTTAAGGCTGGCGGACAGGGAGTTTTCAAAAGGGAAAAGTGATGGTTTGGATTTTAAGGAAATGTACGAAATGTGGAAGATACACGTTAAGAAAGGATAGGTGTCCACATTGCGGTGGAAGAGTGCGGATACCGCATCCGCCAAAGTTTTCGCCTGATGACAAATATCTTAAGTATAGAATGGCTTTAAAGAGGAGAGCTGAATTAAATGAAGGAGACGTTCATTAAAGAGCTCGCGAAAGTTGAGTTAAACAATCCAGTGTTAATTGAAGGGCTTCCCGGTTTGGGGCTGGTCGGCAGAATAGCTACACGCTACTTGATTAAACAGTTGAAGGCTGAAAGATTTGCTTTCCTTTATTCCCCTCACTTTCCATATCACGTTCTCGTAAACAAGAAAGGCGACGTTAGACTTCTGCATGGAACTTTTCATTTTTGGAGGAACACAAACGGAGAAAACGACATTATGCTCTTCACAGGCGACGCCCAAGCACAAACCATCGAGGGACAATACGAGGTTTCAGATTGCATACTGAATTTTGCCAAGAAATATAACGTAAAAACTGTTGTCACAATCGGCGGTTACAGGATGGAAGTAGAAGACAAGCCTAAAGTTGTCGCAGCCGCCACCAGCTCCGAACTTCTAAACAAGGCTCTACAAGCCAAAGCCCAACTGAGTCCCATGGGAAGCCCAATCGTAGGCACAGCCGGCTTAATCTTAGGCTTAGCCCACTTCCAAAAAATTGATGCCCTTTGCCTCTTAGGTGAAACCCGTGGATACCTGCCCGACCCAGAAGCCGCTAAAAGCGTTTTAGAAGTGTTACAAGCAATGTTCGGCTTCGATGCGAATCTAGCCGGCTTAAACGAAGAAATCGCCAAAGCGGAGAAGGTGGTCAAACGCCTGCAGAAAATCGAGGAAAAACGTACACTTGAGACAGAGGAAACGCGCAAACGGGAGGACAGAGGAATAACCTACATTTCGTAAAAAGGACTAGGCGACATTTCTTCCTTAACTATTTTCACAATTTTCCGGCAGCCTTTGCTTATCCTCTATTTTTCATAGCTTCCAGTATTTTTTCGTTTTTCTGCGCTCACCGCCCCGTCTGTGCACCTTGCCGACAGCCGTTATAGTTTCCATTAACACTCACTGTTTCCTTAACGTTGTTTTTAATTCTCGTAATACATAACCAGTCAAGGCTCTTGCCCCTTTGTCAATTATCAGCAGTAACGCTAAGTATATGATTACACCGATGACTGTCACGGCCAGGGATAAAGTTAACCTCGTTGGGTGTGAAATTGCATAAAGTATAGTTGCCATAACCGCTGAAGCGAGCGCGCGCTATTCCGGTTTTGTGGTTGCACGGGCTATCATGAGCTGAAAGATTAGGCCTGTTGCGATGCTGAGCATTCTAGCTGCGAAAATGACGGAACCAGAGTATTGCAGCCTACTCGCGTTTTTAGCCAAATCTTCACCTCGCTGGATTGGCGATATAATTTGGAATGCATATATTTTAATCTGATTAATTTTATGTTATGTGCAGCCGTATCGTTTCAAAAAGGTGATGGTCAGTTGGTTAATCGAGTTCTGGTTACCGGTGGGACAGGTTTTATTGGCAGTCATCTAGTGAATGAATTGATGAGCAGGGATTTTGACGTTGTCGTTCTGGATGATCTCTCTAGTGGTAAGCGTGATAACTTGAGTCAGCACCTTGGTAAGCCTAGTTTCTGTCTGGTTGAGGGAGACATTCGAAATAGAGATGATGTTAAGAAGGCTTTGGACGGCGTAGACGCTGTTTTTCATCTCGCAGCGATTGTTAGTGTTGATTTCTCCGTGAAGAATCCTCTTCTGGTTAACGAGGTGAACGTTGATGGGACTTTGAATGTGCTGAGAGAAAGTTTAAAGGCGGGTGTTAAACGATTTGTTTACGCTTCTTCTTGCGCTGTTTATGGTGACCCTGTTCGCTTGCCTATTGATGAGGAGCAGCCCACTAGGCCTATGTCTCCTTATGCTGTTACCAAACTTGCGGCTGAGCATTATTGCAGGGTTTTTT
>DAOVFC010000012.1 GCA_030668645.1 Candidatus Bathyarchaeota archaeon | reverse complement strand
CCCTACTTCTGGAATTGGATTACACCTATTAATCTCATCAAGAAAAATGACTCCGGGGTCTCCGCTCTGCCAAGCAGACTTCGCCATCGATTTCCAAACGTCTTTAGCTTTGAGTTTTCTCACTTTTTCTTTGTTTCTCGGGCTGATTGACCAATATTCTTCGTCTTCTCGGAGAGTTTCCATAAAGTCGTCGGTGACACCCACCGAGATGTTAAAGTTTGAAAGAACCCCCGGTTTCTGTTTAGAGGTTATGAACCCGATTATGTCCGGGTGATCTGCTCTCAGAACTCCCATCATGGCACCTCTTCTTTTTCCTCCGGCTTTTATGACCTCCGTCGCCGCGTCGAAGACACGCATGAAACTCACGGGACCGGAAGCAACTCCCTTGGTGGATTTGACTGTGTCCCCCTTCGGTCTTAGCTTAGAGAAATCAAAACCGACTCCTCCGCCGCTCTTCTCGATCAAAGCCATGTTCTTCACTGCGGTGAAGATGCTTTCCAAGGAATCCTCAACGGGTAAAACGAAACACGCGGACAACTGACCGAGTTGTGTTCCCGCGTTGAAGAGGGTTGGAGAGTTGGGAAGAAATTCAACTCTTGTCATCATCTCGTAGAAGATTTTTTCGCTTTCCTCTGGATTTCCACCGTATTTTTTGTCAACCCTCGCTATGGCTTTCGCAACCCTCATGAACATTTCAGCAGGAGTCTCTATGATATTCCCCTCTTCATTTCTCAAGAGGTATCTCTTCCTCAAAACTTCCAGAGCGTTAACCGTCAACTTCGGCTCTTCTATCCCAAGTTTCTCCCTTAACCTCCGTATCTCCTCCTTCTTCTTCCTGTAATCCTGATACGCCTCTGCAACTTTCTCGCAGCCTCTCTTCTTTAAAACTTCTATAACGATGTCTTGAACGTCTTCAACCGAAGGGATTCTTTTCTCGAATCTTTTCTCTAGGAGTTTGACCACGTCTTCGCTTGCGCTTTCAGCCCTTTTCCCATTCTCGAGTTCAACAGCGATGAAGGCTCTGTGAATCGCATCTTTGACTCTGCTGGAATCGAAATCGACAACTCTTCTGTCTCTTTTCCTTACTTTTTTGATAAACATGGGTGCCAGATTCAAATCTGTTTTGATTTAATATAAAGATAAAGTTTTTGTGCGAAGTGTCGCGTTCACCGGTACGCGGCTGATGCCCAACACTATACCCTTATGGGACAATACTCGGCGGTTCTAAACTATAGATTTAAAAGCTCTACAAAACGCTTAAAACGTGACGCTTGATGCCTCTCGCTTACGCGTTTAAGCATGTGTTCCGCTCATGGAAACTTTTCCTAGCCCTGCTAATAGGCATCACTTTGGCATCCACGTTTTTCGCTGGCATAGACATCAAGGCGAACGTAACAGCAGAACAGGCGCTTGACCAGGAACTCAGCCACATCTATGTAGACATGCAAGCTGACATACAGAATCTAGACTCAACACAGATGCTAGAGGTGAAGGAAAAAATCACGAGCGTCAAAGGAGTCGCGGATGCTGAGGTCATCTCTCGTGCTTATGGGTTAATAAAATTAGCAGATGGAAATGATTCGGTGTATGAATATTACATCAGAGTGGTTGGAATCGGAAGCAATTCGCGTGTTTACGAGGGATGGTTAAACAGGCCTCAAGCTGGAATAGGTGAGAACGAGACGTATATTCCAGAAAATTCGCCTTTAGCTAGTGAGGTAAAAATCGGTGATGTTATTCTGGTGAACTTTTCAGCGTCTATCTTACATGGGGAGACGGTTGCCGTTCCTTTAAACCTCACGGTGAGAGGTTTTGCTCAGCTTGATGACGAGGCGTATTCAATAGCCAATGGCTACTTTCGTCTCCTTCTAGGGATGACAGCTCAAAGGACTGTTCCGGCAAAGATGGAAACAAGTTTTCTACTTGTAAGCTGGGAGAAGACTATGCGGAAAATCCTAGAAGCGGAGCCGACAGAAACAAGCGTCCTGATTTACCTGAACCGAGAAGCGCTGGTAACTCCATGGGACGTAGAAACATCAATTAGCAACATTGAAACCATAAAAAACGACATTGAAAATAAGGTATCCACTGATCTAGGATTAAATATTTATGTTCAGAACAATCTAGAGTGGCGTCTGCATGCTTTCCGGTTTTCATTAATGGCTCTTAGATTTGCGTTTACACTTGTTTCCCTTCCGATATTCTTCATGGCTTGGTACATGGGAACAACGGTTTCCGATGTCTCCTTTAACCTTAGAAGACGCGAGATTGGACTGCTGTCAACGAAGGGTTTCTCGCGGGGTCAAATTTTAGGAATATTTCTAACCGAAACGCTGCTGATAGGATTGATCGGCGGACTGCTTGGAGTCTTGTTTGGGTTTCTGCTGAACCCGTTGTTCACCCAATTCAGCACAGACACATTATTTAACCCACAGATGGTCAATCCATACACCATAATCTTCACCGTAGCCTTCGGACTCATCATAGCCTTTCTTTCCACGTACAGATCAGCCAAAAAAGCGTCCCAACTCCCCACGGTGGACGCACTCAGAGAGTATCTACCCATGGAGGAGGAAAAAACCTACAAGAAAAAGTGGCCGTGGGTTGCGTTCATTCTCGGAACCTACAAGATAATAGTTTTCATTCTAGGCATCAACATGACTGCGGAACTAACCAGAATAATGTTCGGACGCGGAAACTTCATCCTCATGCTAATGATTGTAATTTTCCTTTCTATTGACGGCGTGTTGAACTATATTGGACCACTTCTCTTCTTCTGGGGATTCACAAAACTCTTCATTCAAGGCTCGATAAAATTCCAAGAACTAACAGCCAAAGCAGCTAAGTTTCTGGGAGATTTAGGAGCCTTAGCAACAAAAAACGTTAGGAGAAATCCTGCGCGTTCTGCGGCGATAGCCTTCTTGATCGCCTTGATCGTCGGTTACAGCGTGCAGGTTACGGGGCAACTGGCTAGCGAGCAAGACTACAACGTTAGACATGTTTACTACCAGATAGGTGCGGATATGGCTGTTCATGTTCCCTACGCAGATAACGCCTCAAACATCCTGAATTTGATGATGATGAACGTCTCTGAGCATGTTGAAAATACAACAATCGAATACTCGTTTTCCGCCTCCTCTCGAGGCGTTGGCAGCATAGGATTGAAGGCTGTTGAGCCTCAGTCGTGGCTTAAAACAGCGTATTACGAAAGTGGATGGTTCAGCGGAAACGACGTTGAAACAGCCTTTAACAACCTAGCGGCGGACAAAGACACAATTATCTTGGAACGAAGCGTTGCTAAACCTCTCAACCTCGAAATGGGTGATAAGGTTGCTTTGAGCTTCGGCTACGCTACAAAAACGCTTAAGGTCGTTGGATTCTTCGGTCCAGAACCGTCGGAACAGCAACAGGTGATGATTCAAACATCCACATTGTATTGGTCTTTTATCTCTGAAGAACTCTACGAGGAAGTTAGTGGTTATGTGAGTGCTTCCGCAAAGATACTGCTTAAGCTGAAAGGCGGTGTGGACGGAAAAGGCGTAGCGGAGAACATTCGAAATCTCGACTTGGACATAAGCCAAGTAGAATCCTTCGCTGAAGAATGGGAAGAGGCACAATCAAACGTCATTATGGTTGGCATGCTGGACGTTCAAAGACTAGGCATCGTTTTTGCGGTTTTAGCCGCCTCCGTTGGAACGGCGTTAGTGAGCAGCGTCAGCATGAGGGAGAGAAGCCGCGAAGCCACGATCATGAGCGTTAAGGGCTTATCCTACAAGCAACTGGTCGTCATGTTTCTAACAGAAAACCTTGCGGTTGCGATATTCTCTATGCTGTTAGGCGTCTCTGTCGGATTAGTCGTCGTACACGGAAACATATCCGCAGCCAACGCTTATGCTTCAACCATCCCCACAAGACGCCTCGTCTTCTCACCCGACTTCACACTCTCGTTGATTTTCTGTTTGGCACTCATATTCGTTTCAATGATTTCACCAATACTGATCATGTCAAGAAAATACGTGACGAACCTTGAAAGGATGGTTCGACTAAGATGAAGGGTCTAGACGTAGAGGTTAGAGATCTGATCAAAGTCTACCGCATAGGCAAGGTCGAAGTGCAAGCCCTGAGAGGGTTAGACATGGATGTCAAAGCTGGCGAGATGATAGCCATTATAGGTCCCAGTGGAAGCGGAAAGACAACGCTGCTCAACATCGTCGGCGGATTAGACCAAGCAACCGGGGGCGTGGTCCACGTCGGAAACACTGAAGTAACCGCCCTGTCCGCCGTCCAGCTCGTCGAATACCGCAGAAAAATGGTTGGACACGTGTTCCAAACCTTAAACCTGATTCCCACGTTGACGGCGGAGGAAAACGTTGAGCTCCCCATGATTGCTTCGGGCGCTCCGAGAAAACATAGAGTTGAGCGCGTGAGAGAGCTTCTCGAGACAGTCGGATTAACAAACCGCGCTCACCATAAACCCGAAGAGTTGAGCGGAGGAGAACAACAACGCATAGCTGTGGCAGCCGCCTTAGCGAATGACGCACCGGTCCTTCTGGCAGACGAGCCCACCGGCGAGTTGGACACCGTGAACGCAAAGATAGTTGTGGACTATCTGATGAAAATAAACAGAGAGCTTGGTAAGACCATAATCATGGTCACGCATGATCCAAGCGTTGCGAGGGCAACCGACAGAATACTGCGTATTGAAGATGGCGTAATAAAAATGGCGTTAACTCCAACGGAAGCCATCGCAGAAGAAAAGATTGTGTCCTACGTCGACCAGTTAAGAGCGAGAATAACGGAAATAGACCCTCAATTGAATCAGTTAGACAAAGATTTCAAGGCTGGCAAAATAAGCGGAGACGAATACGTGGAGAAAAGACAAGGTCTCAAACAGATTAAGGATAGCCTAAGAGAAGAGCTGCATCGGATGGGTATTGTGACGTAGCTATAGCCTAATCCACAATTTCCTCTTTGCTTATCCTTATTCCCCGCATTTCCAACGCAGCCAAAATCGCATCAAAAAGCTCTTTTTTCATGCCAATCCTCTCTGGAGGAACAACACCTTTTTGCTCTATGAGCTTTTTAAGTGTTAGCTGAGCTATGATTGCCGCTGGATACGCGGTGGTTCTAGCCATGGCGGTTATTCCTTTTTCCTCGTCGTAACGGTCAAGCAGACGGTAAACGTAACGTATCCGTTTGTTTTCTTCGAAACCGCACACCTCAACCTTCATCAAAACGATGTCTTTAATCTCAGGCTTTCGCAGTTTCAACTCTAACAGTTTGGCGGTGAGCCTTCTGGGCGGAAGGCTGAAGGCGTTGATTTCTATGGGCTTTTCGTCGAAAAATCCTAACGTCTTTAGTAACCTTATTTTTTCGGCGTGCCCCTTGTACCTAAGCGTTTTCTCCCACATGTTCCTCGCGTTTTCAACGGTGTAGAGTAACGTTCTAAGCCCATCAGTGTAAAACGCCTCGAGCTCGCCGATCTCCGGAAAGACCGCTTTTTCCAGTCCACTTAACGCTTCCACCTCAACCTCTTCGTAGTTTTGGATTATCCTCGCTTTTCGACAGTACTCGTCTATGAGGCTTTCCGGCGACCATGTTATCGTGTAGCCTAAAGGTGGCATAGGCTTTTCTGGAAGACCGCCAACCGTTATGTGAACGTCTTGAACATTGTCAAGTCTGCTTAAAGCGTGTCCCACAAGAACGTTGCTGATTCCAGGGGCTAAACCGCAGTCCGGGACGATTGTGACGCCCGCTTCTACGGCTTCTTTGTTCAGCGTTAGAGGGTTTTCAGACATGAAAGAAACGTCCACCAAATCTCTCTCAGCCTTAATGCATGCTTTAGCTAAGCCGTAGCCAAGTTTTCCAGGTAAGAACCCCATAACTAAATCGAAGTCTTTCAGAGCATTCACTAATTCTGCGGTGTTTGAAGCATCCAACTGCATCCATGAAACGTTATCTTTGCCAATTCTTTCGGCAACCTCTTTAGCTTTCGCACCTTCTTTATCCGCTACGACAACTTCAGTCGAGCTCACATTTTCAGCAAAGTCTTTCGCGGCGACGGAACCTATGTTTCCACAGCCTAAGACAAGAATTTTCATGTCAGACAACCAAGAGTTACCATCATTAAAACTTTCCTATAATGACAAACCGCTACTAACTTTTAGCAGACTGAACAGTCCTTCCTAATCTCAGATTCATAGGGTTGATTTGAAAATTTTATATACAGCCCTATTCACTATAAATCTGAGTGTCATGGCTGATATTTGTCCGATATGCGGGCTTCCCAAAGACTTGTGTGTGTGTGGCGAAATCGGGAAAGAACAACAGAGAATCCGTATAAGGCGGGAGACACGTAAATGGGGCAAGGCAATAACAATAGTAGACGGCGTAAATGACAAAGACACAGATCTCGGAAGCCTAGCGCAGAAACTCAAAAACTTTTGTGCATGTGGAGGAACAGCGAAAAACGGTCAAATACTGCTTCAAGGGGACCACCGTGAAAAGGTTCATCTATACCTAATGAAGCTGGGATACCCTGAAGAAAACATTGAGCTTCAATAGCCGCGCAGAAGGAGCAGGCCCAAAGTGAACACGCTGCAAAACATACGGGAAATACTCAAGACAATAAAACATCGAAAACCAGCCAAGAAGTACTGCCCGAGATGTGGAAGCCCAAAGATACACTTATCCAGCGGTCTCGACTACGGGCTAACCCCCAAAAAATACGTGTGCGAAAACTGCGGATACAGAGGACCCTTAGTTATGGAACTTGAAAAGGAAGAGGAAAACTAATCCGGAACCTCTAGATTTAGTTGCGTCTTCAAGGTCTTGTAACGGTTCCTCACCGTAACCTCAGTGACCCCAGCGGCCTCAGCAATATCCTTCTGCGTCTTCTTCTCACTACTCTGCAAACAGGCAATGTACAAGGCTGCGGCGGCTAAACCCATGGGGTCTTTGCCGGCGCTAGCACGTTTCTTTTTAGCCTCCCGAAGAATCTTTATGGCAATTCCCTGAGTTCTACCAGAAATTCCCGTTCTTTCAGCGATCTTTGAAATATATGTAAGGGGGTCAGCCAGTGGCATCTGAATGTCAAGTTCACGGAGCAGAAGCCTATAACAACGTGCAACATCCTTCTTATCAACCAAGCTTGATTCCGCGATTTCACGAAGGGTCCTCGGGGTTCCCCTCTCACGACAAGCCGCGTAGAGCGCGGCAGCCGCGATAGCCGCAATCGATCTGCCTCGAACCAAGCCTTTATCCAAGGCTTTACGATAAATAACCGCAGCCTTCTCTTTGATAGGTGACGGAATGTAAGTTTTATCCGAAAGGCGGTCAAGCTCAGCCATCGCCTGCGCAAGGTTCCTATCGATTGAAGAATGCACTCTGGAGCGTATCTGCCACTTTCTTAGACGCCACATCTGCAAGCGCGTGGAAAGAGGAAGCTTTCTTCCGAAGGCGTCACGGTTGATATGGCTTATCGCCGTGGACAAGCCCTTGTCGTGAACAGAATAGGACATAGGCACTCCGACACGGCTCCTTGAGGCTTTCTCCTCCTGAGTGAAGGCACGCCACTCAGGTCCCTTATCCATCATCTGCTCGTACAAAACAAGCCCGCAGTCGCCGCAAACGGTTTCACCCGTGTCATAATCATGAACAAGGTTTACACTACCGCATTCTGGACACTTATCAACTAGACGCTGACGAGTTCTCGTCCCTTTTTTACTCACTTCAATCCTCTCGGTTGCCTATGCGACGTGAGAACCGTTACTCTTTCATATTCCTCATCAGAAGCTCGGAATCAGAAACCTGCATCCGGCCCCGCCGTGGTTTACTGAAAAGTAAGGTTTAAATATATAAAGTTTGCGATTCAGTCAGAAATATTTTACTCACAAATTTTGAATACTTAGACCTACTACTGTTTTAAAGAAGGAAAGTGTTCAGGTGATGAGGCTTCCGGAGAACATACGGAAAACGTTGGAGAAGATTGTTAGGGAGATGAGAGTCAAAGAGAACATCTACGGTGTGGGATTGTTCGGAAGCTGGAGTCGCGGCGACGCCGCCCCATCAAGCGATGTTGACCTACTCCTTTTGGATACAAGCGATTTCAATTACGAATACGTGGAGAGAATCGAAATCAAAGGGTTGTTTGTAGATTTGAACCGTATTCCAAAACGTTGGATCCTCGGCTGCATCCCTCCGGAAATAGATCAGAAACTGTACGAGATGCAGATCCTCTACGACAGAGACTGGTCCCTGACGAACACCAAGCTTTTGATGGTTAAATCTTACGGTTCGCCTGAACGAATCGACATCAGAACAGAGGCGCACGTCATAGAATCAGACATATACCTAAGCCGTGCAACCTCAGCGTTCTCGAGAGAAGACTTCCGCAGCGCACATCTTTTCGCCACTGTGGCGTTAGAAAACACGATGAAAATCTTGATGGAAATAGCTCTGGAACCCTTCTCAAACAGCCGATTCGTCAAGAAACTCGAACATTCAGCGGGAAAACTGGGAATGCAGAACCTGTTTGACGAGTACCTAAACATAACTGGACTGTGTAGAACGGAGAGTGCAGGTGTTGAACACAGATTAAGGCTTTTCAAACAGATCTGGGATGAAATAAACGCTGCGATAAAGCAAAATTCTTATGCGCTGGAGTCTGCCCACTTTAAAGTTAAGACTAAACTGAAGTATTACCTGAATCCCGCTTTTCTGCAGGGTGTGATCATACGCACAAAATCGTTGATCGACTCTGGACAGATCATTGAAGCATCACATTACCTAAACAAAATATTTCTCGACATCGTTGAAAACTACCTCTGGTTAAAATCCTCAATCGAGAAGGTGAAGACGGATTACACAACGATGATACGTTCTTTAGAAAACCTAGAAGAGAAAACTCCTCAAAACTACGAGCACATACTAGAGTTTCTACACTTAAAAAACGTTAAAAAGCATGACGCGGCTGACACAGTCGAGAAAACCCGAAAAATCATGCTCAAAATACGTCAAGAAAGAAAGGATTTAATTCAAAATCATTTATTAAAGGAACAGCTCAAAATTTAATGTAAAGCCCGGTGGTGTAGTGGACAAGCATAGTGGGCTTTGGACCCGCTGACGGGAGTTCGAATCTCCCCCGGGCTACCAACAATGTTATTTTGACAGTTATTTTGTGAGTAAACGTTCTGA
>DAOVFC010000043.1 GCA_030668645.1 Candidatus Bathyarchaeota archaeon | reverse complement strand
GATTTCTCCCCGAGAAACTTTTACCCTTTGACTTGGCAGAACCTTGCTACTCGCTTGCATTTCTGCTCCCAGAGGATTTCGCTCTGTCATAAGCAGAATGTAGCTCAGATATAAAGGTTTACAAACGTAAAGGTTCGATTTTTGACGTGAACATTCACTCTCCTTTCCCCAGATGCACAGGTGCAATCATACGTTCCAAGATTCTATTTTCATAGGTTCAGGCGGGCAAGCCCATTAAAGGCATCTTCCATGCAAGAAGCCTGAGCGTATATGATATCTGCCAACGAGAAGCCTAGAGCGGCGCGCGTGTTTGCAGTGATAAAACCGCCATTCAAACAGCATCCTACGGTCCAGAATCAAGAAGCTGCTGCAGATCCAAAGTCATAATTTCCAGCGAAGAAATAGACTTTCCAAAGGTTGTGCATCCCGACATCTTGGTTGTTATGTATCGAGAGACCTACATGAGTATGTAGATGAGTTAAAGGGAAAACGGTCTACTCTGGGTAGACCCGGACATGGTTCCAAACCAGAGAAAGAGTGTGAATGCAAAAAATCTATGAAATTCCGGCAACCAGAATCGCGGAGGAACTCGGCAAGAATATAGTTGCGAACGTCATCATGGTGAGTGCGTTCACAGCGTTAACGAATATGCTTGATGTCGACGTTGTAAAAGAATCGATAAAACGAAACGTTCCGAAGGGAACGATAGAGTTAAACTTGACCGCCTTTGAAAGGGACTATGGATACGGAAAATCGCTCTTAAAGAGCTAAATCTCACCCAGCGACAGCTTGTTGCGGTTGCGTTGTAAGTCTTGATTTTCTCACGCCTACGTGGCGCAGCGGAGCCATCCTTTTAGCTGCGTTGTAAATGTCGGAAGCGATTTTTCCGAGCACTATCTCTTGGGCGAACTGGTCGAAAGTAAGCACGGAAGCCTTTTCTTTCACTATTTTTTTCATTATAATGCGTATTGCTTGCTCCTGCGACGTTTTAATCCTTGAAAGGGTGAAGGCGCAGACAGCCACTCGCATCTTGTATCCATCCTTGGTGGTGACGTTGAACAACCCGTCAACCCTCGTTGTTCTTCTTCTCACAAGGCTTCGCAGATAGTCACGCGAGTACTCGTGTCCCTTGAACACCGTGTGAGCAGTTTTTCCATCAACATCGGTTATTCGGAAAAATATTTTCAGGTATTGGTGAGCAAAATCGTTCGTAACCTCATACAGCGTTGAGTCTATCACTCTGCCAACGAGTTTATCCGGGTCGTCGGCTGGCAAGGTCCCTAACTCAACATTTCCAAAGTACGGCGGCGCTAAAACCGTGTACCAGGATTTCCCGCGCCATTTATCCCTGATACGTTTTCTTGGCGACAATTTTTACCTCCGATGCAGCTTGAGAGATTCGTGTTGAGGTATTAAAAGTTTTACCGTTTAGGCTCTATCTTTTCGACGCCGCCCATGTATCTTCTTAAAACTTTTGGAACAACCACGGAGCCGTCTTCCTGCTGATAATTTTCCAGTATGGCAACCATCGTTCTTCCGGTTGCTATGGCTGTTGAGTTTAACGTGTGCACAAACCCTTTAGGAGGCGCCCCTTCTTTTTCTCGATATTTTATATTTAGTCTTCTTGCCTGATAATCTGTGCAGTTGCTACATGATATTACTTCCCTGTACGTATTTTGCGCAGGCATCCAAGCTTCTAAATCATATTTTTTAGCAGCAACAGTTCCTATGTCGCCCGTGCAGTCGTTTACCATACGATATGCCAAGCCAAGTTTTTGAACGATGTCTTCAGCGTTTCTTATCAACTCCTCATGTATCTTCCACGATTCTTCAGGTTTGCAAAAAACGAATTGTTCAATCTTGTTGAACTGATGCGTTCGGAATATCCCTCTAGTATCTCTGCCGTGCGCCCCAGCTTCTTTTCTGAAGTTTGCGCTTACACCCACAAGCTTAAGCGGCAATCTTTCAGCATTCATGGTTTCGTTCATGAACATCGCCGCCATCGGATGCTCCGAGGTCGCAATCAAGTACAGGTCTTCATCCTCAATCTTGTACAGGTCTTCCTCAAAGTCGGTTAGCGCCACGACACCCTCATATGGTTTCCGCCTCATAAGGAAGGGCGGCTCTATCGGCGTGTAGCCTTTCTCAATCATCTCTTCAAGGGCGAAACTCATTAAAGCCATGTCCAAGAGAACCCCCTCCTGCTTCAGATAGAAGAACCTGGCTCCAGCAACTTTCCCAGCTCTTTCGATGTCCATGATGCCGAGACTTAATCCCAGCTCTATATGGTCTTTTACGGGAAAGCCAAATTTCGGTGTTTCACCCCACGTTTTGACGGGTACGTTGTCGTTTTCGTCTCTGCCTACCGGAACAGATTCGTGTAGAATATTTGGAAGCCGCATGAGAATAAAACGCGTTTTCTCTTCATGTTCGCTGACTTTTTTTCCCAGCCTCGTTATTTCCACGTCAAGCTTTTTTGCTTTCAGAATTTTCTGGCTGGCGTCTTTCCCTTTCTTTTTTAACTCTGCGATTTCTGCTGTTGTAACCTTTCTCTGGTGACGAAGTTCATTAAGCCTTGTTAAGAATTGCCTCCATTTCTTGTCACAGGCAATCAAATCCTCTAACATTTCCAGTTTTTCACGGTCGCCTCTCTTCACCAGATTGTTCCTTACAATTTCAGGGTTTTCACGGATGAGTTTGATGTCCAGCATTTTCTCACTACAATTGACTTTGAATCCTTATCAAGTAACGGTTTAGCCTTCTATTTTAACATCAAATTACCTATTAACCTTGCTGTTGCCATCTGAAAACCTATGACCCATCATTTAAGTTCTTTGTCGCCAGCAGAGTTTTTTCAGCCACCGAAACACAGAATAAAAAATCATCAATCGTAGCTATAAAAGTTGGAAGCTTTGTTTGACATTTGATCTGCGTGAAAACCTTGTTCCTTTTTCTCGCTGTCTTCACAGACAACCCTGATGGCGTCTTTAGGTTATCCGGTGAAACGGCTTTGGCAACAGCCTCCGCGTCCTTCACATCCGCGTATTCTATCGTGATTTCAGCTTCCAATTTTTTCGTCCTTCAACTGTTTTCTAACCAGCTCGTTAACAATGCTTATGAAAGCGTCGATGTTCTCCATGGGGATTTGTGCTCCCGCGGCTATGTTGTGTCCTCCCCCCCTTCCCGAGTATTTTTCAGCTGCGGTTTGCATGATTTCGCCTAGGTTAACTCCCTTATTGATCACCATGTCGGTGGTTCTCGCGGAAATTTTCGCCAACTCTTCCTCTTCAACCATGGCGTAAGCGATTAACGGCTTCTCCGGATTTGGAAGGCTCATTGAGAGGATGCTTGATATTGCACCTATCACTCTGTTGTCTATGAAGCCCTCACCGTTCACGACGTAGATGCCCTCCAGCTCCTTCATTCTCTCAGGCTTCTCCACAACCCATCCCAGGTACTTGCTGATCGTTCCGCGATACTCTCCCAATGTTCTGTTCGCCTCTTCAAGCGCTGAACCTCGGTCACCCATGCAGACGGCTATGCCGAGACCTGATCTATCCATGCGTCCCGTCGCGTTCAGCAAGACGGAAAACTCTCTCGCATCCCTGAGCGGAGTCCACGGTTCTTCACGGTTTAGAACGTAAACGTGCCCTATCAGGTTTGAGGCTTCGCAATGCAAGCCTTTTGAAAGCAGATAATCCGCTAGAGCCGAGCACAGCCTTCTCTTCTCCTCTTCTGAGAGGTCTCTCAAAGCTCGCCATTTTTCGCCATGTTTTGGTTTTATGTCTTGGCTCACCAGAAAGGCTAAGCTCTTGTCCTCCTCGCCGCTTATGCCAGGGATAAACGGGTTGGTCGTGTATGCCAAGGTTCTGTGGATCGGGCGGGTCTCTCTGCCGAAAAATATTAAGTCTTTTTCAACTTTTAAAAGTCCCGCGTTCGTTGCGTCCTCGACTATTTTTTCGTTTAATCCTCCAAGCTTTCGCTGGTCGTACTTGTCTTGTAAATCGCCGAGTGCGCCAACAACCGCTACTGGCGCCAAGTCAACGTTCTCTTTGTTCATGGCTTTGGCTACAAAATACACGACGCCGGAGCCGCTTATGTCACGTGCCCCATCAATATCATGCAAATGAGGATTTACATGCACAAACCGAGATGTTTGCTCGCCGATTATCTGATGATGGTCTAATATCACGATTTTGAAGTCTGAAAGCCTCTCATTTAACAAATCGAGGTAGCCGCTTCCTAGATCGCTGAAGATTGTCAATTGTGGTTTCTCTGAGCGAATATCCTCGGCGAGTTTCTCATCGATCCAGTGCCTTACCCGAATGCGAAATTTCGCATCCAGCCTAAACAACGCTTTTCCGATGATGCCGGCTGCCGAAAGCCCATCGGCGTCCAAGTGCGAAACCACGTTAATAAACCAATCTTCCTTAACCGCTTCTAAGATTGTTTCAGCTGCTTTAGAGGCTGAACCTAAAAACCCTGTGATTTGCTTCTCGTTCAAGGTCATGACTAACCACAGTTAGACTAGAGAAGTTATTTTAGGCGCGTACTTCCAATTCGGCGGCAAGACTCCTTCACGCTTGTAATATCTTGACAGCTTGTAGATTCTCGCCTCGGTTACCTGAAGCGCCCTTTTGTTGTGTATATCCTTTCTGTTTCTCTCAAGATGAACAGTGAGGCTCGCAGCCTTCTTCATTAGGTCGCCTAGGTCTTCCGGTATCGCTGGTGCGAGCCCCGCTTCTTTAAGTATTTGCATTATCTTTTTTCCGGTGATCGGCTTCACCAGAGGTATCGCGTAGCTGTCTCTCAGTATGGTTCCTATGCGGCTTGCCGGGTGTCCCTCCTTCGCAAGTTTAATGACCAGCGCCTCCACCTCTTCGGGTTGGTATTTACACCAGCTCGGAGGACGCTTGCTAACAGGCCTAATTGAATGTGATCTTCCCTTTTCCCTTTTCGGCATTCTTATCCCTTAAACTCTGTATGAGCGAGTGTAGACAGCTATTTAAAATTATTGTATGGTTAGATGATTATCCTTTTTCCTATATGAATTTCTAATCACAACACAAACAGGCAAAAAAATATGGAATCCAATCCGTATTTCTTCAATAACACAACTAATTTTAATAAAAAAAATACAGGTTATCTTCGATTAATTTCTTTTTCAAGTGTTCTCTTGAGCAT
>DAOVFC010000008.1 GCA_030668645.1 Candidatus Bathyarchaeota archaeon | reverse complement strand
CCATACGTTCGGTGCCTCGGGCAAATTTCATCCCCGAGAACATGCGGTCTTACAGCGCCGCCGACACACCGCTTCCGATAGGTTACGGGCAGACGATTTCCGCGCCACATAGCTCGGCTTAGACGCCAAGCTAGGCGAAACATGGTTTCAATAATGAATGAAGCTCTGCGGTTGGAAGCGGGTCACAAGGTACTTGAGGTTGGAGCCGGATCTGGATGGCACGCGGCTACCATGGCGGAGATAGTTGCCCCCAGCGACACGCCTAGAAGTGAATGGGGACACGTGTACACCGTGGAGATCATTCGAGGGCTCGCCGAGTTCGCTAGGAGAAACATCATGAAGGCTGGATACGGCGATCGTGTAACAATAATGTGTACTGATGGGTCTCTGGGTTATCCTGAAAAAGCTCCATATGATAGGATTCTTGTGACCGCTGCTGCACCGGATGTTCCTAAGCCATTAACTGAACAGGTAAAACCGGGCGGAACCATTCTGATTCCCGTTGGAAGCGCATACCTATTCCAGAGTCTCATGAGAATCACGAAAGGGGTTGATGGAAAGATTAGGGAGGAAAACCTCGGGGGAGTTGCTTTCGTTCCCTTAACTGGACGGTATGGGCAAGGGTTGTAGTGCATAGTTCTAGACCAAACATGTAAAGTCAAGGATTGAAACTTATGTATGATGTTATAATTGTGGGTGCTGGACCAACAGGGTTAGCAGCTGGAACACAGCTAGCTCTTTTCGGTCTGGATACGCTGATTTTAGAAGCTAAAGAGGAAGCGGGCGGAATCGCGGTTAAAGCCAAGCGTTTAAAGAACTATCCCGGTTTTCCGGATGAAATCTCTGGAAAAGAGCTTATGAAAAAGATGACACAACAGACGATTGATTCAGGCGTTAAGCTTCATACGTCAGAGGATGTTGTCCATCTTTCTTTACGTAGAAGAGATAAAGTTGTGAAAACTAATCACGCCGTTTACTCTGCGAAGGCTTTGATCTTGGCTACCGGCAGCGGAATGAAGGGGTTAGGCATGAAATGGGAGACATGGTTTGGCGGCGGTGTCGCCTATTGTGCAGAATGCACTGAGCAGTTTTTCAAGGGAAAGGATGTTGTAGTTGTGGGCAGTGTCAGAGAGGCTGTTGAAGAGGCTTTACGTTTAACAAAAATCGCTGCAAGTGTGCGTTTGGCCAACCATGCAAACAGGATCTTGATAAGTGAACAGATGAGAAGGCAGCTGGAAAACAAAGGCATACCGGTGATAGAAGGTTTTGCTGGAGAGGAAATCGATGGAAGTCCTCCATCAAAGAAACTCATTTTACGCAGCTTGGAAGATGGGGCAATCGAAAAGTTCGAAACAAACATCATTTTTGTGGTTGCTGGTGTAAAACCGTTTGTTTCTGTTCTGCGAAGGGCTGGAATTAAGATCCATAGATTGGGGTGCGTGGTGGTTGACGAATTTGGTAGAACAAACATCGAAGGCGTTTTTGCTGCTGGAGGTTGCGCATCAACGATTAAAGACCTGGTTCCCTCATGCGTTGGCGACGGTGCCACAATTGCGATTCAGGCACGCTTATACATCAGTTATGTCCTAAATTCCTAGACTTCTTCACTGTGTCGATTTAAACGCCCGATGAGGCTAAACCATGCCTCATCATAGGTTCAACACTTTTCTGTATCCGAATATGTCAAGAAATCCGTGACCCGAGAGGTTGCAGGCTAACACCTTTTCCTCGCCGGTTTCCTTACACTTCAGAGCCTCATCCATCATGGCTCTAACGGCATAGGATGATTCGGGAGCAGGCAGAAAACCTTCTGTCTGAAGGAAAGTTCGAGCAGCCTCGAACACCACCTTCTCGTCAACGGGATAAATCTTTGTTCTAATGTACCCCAAGCTTCTCAAGAGACTCAGAATCGGTGATGCCCCGGAGTATCTGAGACCGTCCCCGAAGATGGGTGGCATCTCCACCCTGTGACCCAAAGTGTACATTTTAAGAAGGGGCGTTCTGCCGGCGTAATCTGCGAAGTCATAACGATACTCACCTCGGCTTATGTTAGGCGCCGACAGCGACTGAGCCGCAAGAAATTCACATTTCCGCTTACCTCTTAACACCTCACCGATAAATGGAAGCGCGAAGCCGCCGAAGTTGGAGCCTCCCCCGAAACAGCCTATCAGCAGATCAGGCTGCTCTCCTGAAATGTTAAACTGTTTAATTGTCTCGAGGCCGATGACCGTCTGATGCATCAACACATGATTTAGAACGCTTCCCAGACAGTAAGCAAATCCTTCGTTTTTCCCCGCGTACTCCAATCCCTCAGATATCGCTATACCCAGCGAGCCGGGGTGATCGGGGTTTTCCTTGAGTATACTTCTGCCAGTTTCAGTTACGTTACTGGGTGAAGCGTGAACCTCACCGCCGTACATCTTCATCAGAGTTCTTCGGTCGACCTTCCAATCGTACACGTTGCGAACCCAGAAAACAACGCATTTCAACCCCATCAAACAGGAGGCGTAGGATAGCGCGGTGCCCCACTGTCCAGCCCCCGTCTCGGTGCAAACTCCTTCTCTGCCTTCTTCACGTGCATAGAACATCTGAGCTAGTGCAGTATTGACTTTGTGGCTTCCAGTCGGAGACAAGTCCTCCCTCTTCCAGTAAAGATGCGCAGGCGTCTTTAAGAACTTCTCAAGTCTTCTCGCTCGCCTGAGCGGTCTCGGTCTACCAGCCTGTATATACAGCTCTTGTAATTCCTCAGGTATGGGAACCCAGCGTTGATCCGAACCCTCTTGTTCCAAACATTTTTTGACCATCACTTTAGACAGAAACTCAAGTCGAGAATGGCCTGTTTCGGGGTCTTTAGGTGGTGGAAGCGGTTTTGGAAGATCAGGCAGAATGTTGTACCAGCTTTTTGGAAGCTCATCCACCGGCAAGTCAATCTTTACTTCACTCATTTCTCATCCTCTCTCGTAGTCTTCTCTTCGTTTAGTTTAAAAGCATATCCTTAGGCTGGACATTCTTTGATCATCTTTATTTTGAAAGTCTGGTTAGTTTCATTCGTCGTACTTTGCTCCTTGAGGAATTAGAGTTTCATTTTAGCGGCGTAGGTTAATAACAGTTTTTATGTTCCATGTGAGTTCATCGAATCATCGTTTCAGCCAGCAATGGAGACCTCTCCGTTCTATTTTATTATGGGCTAGTGGTTGAGTTAGACTTGCAGGTGAGAAATAACATTTCTGTTTTTTGCGGATCAAGAAGTGCCGAAAAAATCGCTTCTGCTCTGCTTAACTCTTTCATGTAAGACGACATTTTGTCGACTAAGCCCGTACTGTTCAGTAAGTCGTACATCATTCCGTATCCGCTCACAATTACGTCTTCAAATCCGTTTTCTGCGAAGAGACAAGCAATGGTTTCTGCGTCGAAGTTCTCTTGCTCGTCGTATTCGATCTCGTCGCAGTGCTGTTCAACCTCCTCGATGCTCATTTCTGCTTTCAAGGTCTTGCGCTCAAAGAAACAGCGGTTTAACAGCAACTTTTTTCCAAGAATGCTCGCTGAGTCAATGATGCAGCGATAATCTGTTTCCTTGTGAGGATGCAGTGAACGCCTAACGTAGCGGTACCTTATCAAACCTTTCCTTGTCAAGACAAAAACGCCTTCTCCTTCAAAGCGCCTTTTGCGGGTTGACTGGTACAGCCAGTTCTCCTCTATGCAAGCGACCTTTCCACCTTTCTTTAACACTCGTTTAATCTCACCGAGACATTTTTTCTTGTGTGAGAAAGTTGCTAATGAACCACACAGAATAACAGCGTCAAAACTTTCGTCGGAAAACTTCAGGCTTTCCGCTTTTCCAACCTCAAAGGCTACGTTGCCTGCCTTGTTTCGCCTCAGCCTATTTTTTGCTATTTTAATCATCCTCTCTGACTTATCGATTCCGATAATTGATCCAACATCCTTTGCTATGTACAGTGACGGGTGGCCTGTGCCGCAACCGATGTCCAAAACTTTCTCGCAGCCCTTAACTGCGCTTCTGAATAGCTCGATTTCGGTGAGAAGAGTCCAGTCGTATCGTTCTGCTGGAAGAAACTCCTTGTCAGCATCCGCATAAACTCCGCTTCCAGCCAATCGATCGTAAATCTCCCATTGCTCAACCTTCTTGTAAATCGGATGCTCCTTCACGACGACCCCTAAAATCAAACATGCCATTTTGGTATATAAACAGCAAACTGCAAAACGGATTAACCTCTACGAATGGATGGTGTCAAGATTTTCAGAAAGCGCAAATAACATACTCGAACGGAAACTCACTGGAACCATCGTTCCAATGTCGTTTCTCCTTTATGCTTCTCAGCGCCCTTTTGCATCTTATCCAAGGTTTTTCGAACACGGTCTTCCGAGAAGTCTCTCTGTCTGCAGATGAAGCTTATTACGCCTTGTACGTCGAGTTCTCTCCATTCTATTCTGTAATTATCCGTTACCTTCGGATGCAAGAATATCTCTCTAATTCTCTGCGGTTCAACTGGAAACTCCGCGTTTTTCAGATGTGGCAAAGCGTTTTCTAGGTTTCCGAACTCCTTTATCATCTTCAGGGCTGTTTTCGGTCCTAAACCCTTTACGCCTTCGGGGTTGAAGTCTGTTCCTATCAGCATGCCTATGTCAACCAGTTGTTCGTAGGTTATTCCACATTCCTTTAGAACCTGTTCCAGCTCAACTATTTCGGGAGTCACTTCAACGTAGACGTTTTTTCTTGGAAGTTTCCTTCTTCCGGAAATTGTCACATTTCTCACTAGTCTGGGAGCGCCGAAAAGTAGGCTGTCGTAATCTTGACTTGCACAGTAGTCTGCGTCTCCACGTTTGACTATGTGAGCTGCTTGGGCTTCCCCTTCGCTCGGGGCTTGAACCCATGGGATTCCCATCAGATTCAACAGTCGTTTGCTGTCCTCTGCCATGTAGTCCTTCAGGCGTGACGTCGCTTGTGCATATGTGCGTGCCTCTTTAATCCTCCCCTCTTTCAAGGCTTTCTCATACCTTATCAGTGCTTCTTCTTTGGCTTTCCTGCGCCTCTTTATTTCAACCTCCTTCAGCGCTGGAGGAACCCCGTCAAAAACGTATATTGGTTTGATTCCCATCTCCACGAGGTTGCTTGTTCGGTAAAGGAGACCGCTTAGATGACTTGTTACTTTTCCGGTTCTATCTTTCAGCGGGGTGCCGTTCGGCTGCCGAATTATGGCTAGAAACTGGTACAAGGCGTTGTAAGCGTCTATGGCGATGGATTTTCCGTTTAAATCCTTCAGTTTAGTCGCTGTTTTTCGAACTATGCCGCGCAGGTTTACGCCCAAGACGACACCGTGAAATATCAGCGTGGAGGTGCAATAATAAACTTGCGAAACGTGTTTTCAACGACAAAACATACAAGATATAAGGGAGTCTGACAACTTACAAACCCACATCGAGGAATCACAATGACTGAGAGGACTGTGCTTAAACTGCTCACATGCACAAGCTGTGGTAAACCGATTCCGCCGGGCGCTGAGGCAACGAAGTTTCTGTGCCCAAACTGTGGAGAAATTCTGATAAGGCGTTGCGAAAAGTGCAGAAAGTTCGGTCGCCTGTATAAATGTCCTAAATGCGGTTTTATAGGACCATAAAACATAGGAGAAGTCGAAAATGGGAAGCGTCGTGGTCTCTTACAAGATATTTCCGGTGGACATAACGGTCGACTTTAACGAGTTGAGAGAGAAGATTGAGGGATGTCTGCCGGAGTTTGCTTCAATCTATGGGTTCGGGGAAGAACCGATAGCCTTCGGCTTGAACGCCTTGATAGCGCACATAAAAATTCCGGAAGATAAAACCGGCGTGCTTGATAAGCTTGAAAGCAATCTTGTACAAATAGGCGAAATCAGCCAAGTGCAATCGGTTATGGTTCGAAGGATCAGCAGATAAACTTAAACATTTATATATGAATGAAACTTGTTTCGACTGAGTAATAAATTTCAAAGAGATGGTTCTAAGTGAGTGAGGTGCAGTTACGTGTCGGCGACGCAAGGCAGCGAGATGTTGGAAGGGGCATAGCCCGCGTAGATCAGCAGACGATGCAGAAGCTGGGAATATCTGCGGGCGACGTGATAGAAATAGTGGGTAAAAGAACAACCTCAGCCATAGCCTGGCCAGCCTACAGCGAAGACCAAAACCGTGAAATAATCCGCATAGACGGTTTCACACGGAAAAACGCGGGTGTAGCCATAAACGAGTACGTGGTGATTAAACCTGCTAAAGTGAAAGGTGCACTAAACGTTACTTTGGCACCCGTGGACATGAGGCTTAACGTTGACGAAGACTTCACAAATTTTGTTAGAAACAGGCTTATGGAAAGAACACTCATGGAAGGCGATACAACCCTGGTGATGATGCTTGGACACGCAATACCGTTCACGGTGACAAAGATACGTCCACACGGCATCGTGAAAGTCACAGCGGAAACGAGATTAAGCATCTTAAACGAACCAACACCTGAAGGAAGAGGACTGCCCAGAACAACGTACGAGGACATCGGAGGATTACACGAGGAAATCCAGAGGGTGAGAGAGATGGTTGAACTTCCAATGAGGCATCCAGAACTTTTCCAGAGACTCGGAATAGAACCCCCAAAGGGAGTGCTACTTCACGGACCCCCCGGCTGCGGCAAAACACTTCTAGCAAGAGCCGTTGCGAACGAATCCGAAGCAAACTTCTTCTCAATAAACGGTCCTGAAATAATGAGCAAGTTCTACGGAGAATCTGAGGCGAGACTCAGGGAAATCTTTCAACAAGGCCAAAAGAACGCACCTAGCATTATATTTATCGATGAACTGGATGCGATAGCGCCTAAACGTGAGGAAGTCACTGGTGAGGTGGAGAGACGCGTGGTTGCACAACTTCTCGCCTTGATGGACGGCTTGTCCGGAAGAGGAAACGTCATAGTGATAGGCGCTACAAACAGACCGGATGCCCTAGACCCTGCGCTTCGCAGACCGGGCAGATTCGACAGAGAAATCGAGATAGGGGTGCCTGACAAAAAAGCCAGATACGAAACATTACAAATCCACACCCGTGGGATGCCCTTGGCAGAAGATGTCGACCTGAAAAAACTGTGTGCGATGAGCCATGGATACACCGGCGCAGACGTAGCAGCCTTGTGCAGAGAAACAGCCATGAAAGCCCTACGCAGGTATTTGCCTCAAATAAATCTTGAGGAGGAACGCGTACCGCCGAGTGTACTGGAGAAAATGGATGTGAGAATGGAGGACTTCATCAACGCTTACAAGGAGATAACGCCGACAGCCATGCGCGAAGTATACATCGAAGTGCCGACTGTTCACTGGGAAGACATAGGCGGATTGGAAGAAGTCAAGCAAGAGCTCAAGGAAGCAGTTGAATGGCCATTAAAGACACCTGAAATCTTTAAAAAAGTCGGAATAAGACCTCCGAAAGGAATCCTACTCTATGGACCTCCAGGCTGCGGCAAAACGCTTCTAGCTAGGGCTGTTGCAACGGAAAGCGAAGCCAACTTCATAACAATCAAGGGTCCAGAGGTATTTTCAAAATGGGTTGGCGAATCGGAGAAGGCTATAAGAGAAGTCTTCAGAAAAGCCAGAATGGCCGCCCCATCCGTGATATTCTTCGATGAGGTAGACTCGCTTATGCCTCGCAGAGGCTTGGGTTTCGCGGACAGCGGCGTAACAGAACGCGTTATCAGTCAACTTTTAACCGAAATGGACGGAATCATAACGTTGGAAGACATAGTCATCATAGCTGCTACGAATAGACCGGACATCGTGGACCCGGCGATACTTCGTCCAGGAAGATTCGACAGGTTGATATACGTGCCCGAGCCGAAGGAAAAAGGCCGCCTTCAAATCTTCAAGATTTACACTAAGGATATGCCGCTATCAAAGAATGTAGAGTTAACACATCTAGCCAGCCTAACAAAGAACTATTCAGGTGCCGACATTGAGGCTCTTTGCAGAGAAGCCGCCATGAACGCACTGAGAAATGATATGAACACTAAGGAAGTAACGTTGAAGGATTTCCAAGAAGCCATGAAAAGAATCGGACCTTCAGTCTCGGCTGACATGGAGAAATGGTACAAAGGGTTTGTGAAACAGCTTTGGCAGGTGCAAAAACCCGCAACACCGGTTGCTTAGAGGTATAGCCATGACCATTAAAACTTGGAAGGCACGTCCAGCACACTATGTTTTACTGGAAATCTTGAAAAGGAAAGGCACCATGACGGATGCAGATCTTTTCAGCGCTTTGAAGGATGAACTAAAAGACATCGGTTTCAAAGACTGCAACGAGTTGTTGATGCGTTTGGAGATCGGCGGAAAAATTCATACATCATCACTATCTCGAGGAAAAAGACGTATCGAGCTTATAGAATGAAAATAGCTTGATTTTGCCAGCGTGTTAGCGTGTAACTTCATGAAGCCTTTTTCAGATGTGGTTGTTGTTGGAGGCGGACCCTGCGGCTCCTTTTCAGCTTTGAAGCTGGCAAAACTCGGCGCTGACGTGAACGTTTTTGAGGAGCACAGTGAGATTGGCGTTCCATCACACTGCGCCGGTCACTTAAGCCTCAAAGGCTTGAAACTTCTGAGATTATATCCTCTACCGGCAGAAATAGTTGAAAACACGTTTTACGGAGCAGTCTTTCACTCTCCAAAAGGCAAAAAATTCTCTGTTCGCTTTTCTTCGCCGGTAACATGCGTGGTTAACCGTGTTCTTTTCGATAAATACATTGCAGGGATTGCAGAAGATGCTGGAGCACACCATCTCTTCAATTCAAGAGTTACGTCTTTAATAATTGAGAATGGTTTGGTGAAAGGTGTTGTTGTTAGGCATAACGCGAAGACTGAAAAGAGATTCTCAACTAAAATCGTTATAGACGCCGAAGGAATCTCTTCAAGAATTTTGAGGCAGACCGGCTTGTCCACGCTTAACCGTCGCATGATTGTGAATGCTGTGCAAGCAGAAGTTGAGAATGTAAAGGACCTAGAAACAGACATTGTTGAAGTATTCCTCGGAAAAGGTTACGCTCCGGGTTTTTACGCATGGCTGATTCCTAAGCTTGACGGAAGAGCAAAAGTTGGATTGGCTACAAAAACCGGAAAACCGAAGGAGCTTCTGCAAAGGCTTATGCTTAAGCATCCAGCCGCATCCAAAAAACTGCGCGCAGCAAAAATCTGCAAGATTTCTTTTCACCCAATAACACTTGGAGGACCCATTTCAAAAAGTTATTCGAACGGCTTTCTAGCAGTTGGCGACGTAGCCTCGCAGGTTAAGCCCTCCACAGGCGGAGGCGTAATTTTCGGAATGACTTGTGCAGATATCGCCGCAAAAATCGTGCACGAAGGTTTGCAAAGAAACGATTTATCTTCACAATTCTTGAGTGCGTATCAGAAACGATGCAACGAAACGCTTGGCTTTGATGTAAACGTTATGTTGCGGATGAGGAAAACGCTTGACGCAATGTCTGATGATAAAATCGACGATGCAATTGCATTTTGCACAAAACTTGGTTTAGACAAAGTTATTGACAAAGTTGAAGACATAGATTTTCAAGGCAGATCTCTTTTACACATCTTGCGGAATCCAAAAATGTTTATGGCCCTTTTCTATTTTCTTGCCTTACATTTGTCTGCGAACCCTTAAATCTGCGAATAAACTGAAAGAAGCGTTGAAAAGGCATGTCCGAGTTCAACTACAAGCAAGTGATCGTTTTTCGTTCCGACCTGAAAATGAGTAAGGGAAAAATTGCGGCACAGGCTGGGCACGCTGCGGTTTCAGCAGGTGAGGAGGCACGTAAGCATAATAAACGATGGTGGAAGGCATGGGTGAAAGAGGGGCAATGCAAAATAGCTGTTAAAGTAGAAAATGAGAAGGAACTGCTGGAACTGGAAAAACAGGTGAAAGAGCTGGCGTTGCCGTGCGTATTGATCACTGACAGAGGTCTAACAGAAGTTCCTCCAGGGACAATAACTTGCTTAGGAATCGGTCCGGCGCCAACTGAAAAAATTGATATAATAACTGCTTCACTTCCTCTCCTTTAGAAGGCACAGCTTTGCTTGTTCCCAGATTGGAGAAGCTCATCGGCATCGAAGTCTATGCTACACATTCACTAGGCGTAGGTGGAGTTATCCGACAATCTGTTGAAGATTTCGTGGTTGAAGAGGTGCTGGTTGACGGTTCTAAGGCTGAGATAAATCAAAATAGGGGAAAGGCTAAGCGTTTACCGTTAGGTTGTCATCTCGCTGGAAACCGCTATCTGCTTTGTGTTTTAGTCAAGCGGAACTGGGACACTTTCATGGCGATAAAGGCTGTTGCTCAGCAGTTAGGCATAGGCATGGGACGAATTCACATAGCAGGGATAAAGGATGCGAAAGCAATCACCGCACAACACATCACGATTGAAGGTGTGTCGGCTGAAGAGCTTCAGAAAGTTCAGGTGAAAGACGTAACAGTTCGCCCGTTAGGCTATTTTCACAGCAAGATTTCATCCTACTTCCTCTTGGGAAACCAGTTTCACATAGTAATCAGAACGATAAAACATCCGAAACCCGTTGTTAAAAAACGCGTAACAAGAAACATAGAAGAGCTTGAAGAAGTTGGCGGCGTTCCAAATTTTTTCGGTCACCAACGTTTCGGCACAGTGCGTCCAATTACACATTTGGTTGGAAAAACTATCGTTAAAGGGGATTTTGAGAAAGCTGCGATACTTTTTCTCGCCAAGCCGAGTCCTCACGAGCACCCAGAATCAATGTACGC
>DAOVFC010000017.1 GCA_030668645.1 Candidatus Bathyarchaeota archaeon | reverse complement strand
AAGTCATCTCTGGTTTCGGGTTTCTACAAGCTCAGCCCCAAGGAACGGTTGCGGTTTGTTAAAGAGTTTGCTGGTTTAACCGATGAAGAAACTGCTTTGCTTCAGAATACCGGTTCTCTGCCGCTTGATTTGGCTGATCGCATGATAGAAAATGTCGTCGGTGCAATACCGATACCGTTAGGCATAGCGGTGAACTTTCTGATAAACAACCGTGACTACCTGATTCCAATGGCTATCGACGAACCATCCGTTGTGGCTGCGGCAAGCTACGCGGCGAAAATGGCACGCGAAGGCGGAGGCTTCCGTACGAACAGCACGTCACCGATAATGATTGGACAAATTCAGACAGTAAACGTGAAAGACCCGTACGCGGCGAAAATTCGGATTATAAAAGCAAAAGAAGAGATTCTGAAGAAGGCTAATGAGCAGGATCCTGTGCTTGTTTCTGTTGGCGGAGGAGCTAGAGACCTAGACGCGAAGGTGATTGACACGACGTGTGGACAGATGCTCATAACAGAGCTGCATGTTGACTGTCGTGACGCCATGGGCGCCAACGCCGTGAACACTATGGCTGAAGCCGTGGCTCCGATGATAGAGCGGATAACGGGCGGACGCGTTTACTTGCGCATAATCTCAAACCTGGCGACAAAACGCCTGGCAAGGGCGTGGTGCAAGGTGCCGAAAGAAGCCATAGGAGGAGAAGAAGTCGTAGACGGAATAGTGAACGCTTACGCCTTCGCGGCGGCAGATCCGTATCGTGCGGCAACCCATAATAAGGGCATATTGAACGGCGTAATAGCCGTCATAGTCGCCACGTGCAACGACCACAGAGCAATAGAAGCTGGCGCTCACGCATATGCAGCCAGAAGTGGACGGTACTCGACGCTTTCAACATGGGAAAAAGACAAGAACGCCGACTTGGTAGGCTCAATTGAACTGCCTATGGCTGTAGGTCTGATAGGTGGAGCAGTCCGCACGCATCCGATAGCGAAGATAGCGCTGAAAATCTTGGGCGTAAAAACGGCGAATGAATTCGGAGAAGTCTTAGCGGCGGTGGGCTTAGCTCAAAACCTCGGCGCATTGAGAGCATTGGCTCATGAAGGCATACAGCGGGGACACATGTCATTACATGCAAGGAACATTGCAGTGGCAGCAGGCGCGGCAGGCGAACTGATAGACTTAGTTGCTGAGCGAATGGTTGAAGAACGCAAAATCCGCATGGATAAAGCAAAAGAACTTCTGGAACAGTACAAGGCAACTGGAAAACTCTAAAAAGAGCAAATACTTTTACACACACGGGAAAAAGATTGAAGGTAATACCGGGACCCGCATCAAAGCAATTAGGAGAAAAAATAGCTGAGCTCTCAGGCTTAGAAACTGTGCCTGTAGCCTTCAAAATGTTTCCAGACGGAGAGTCCTACATACGACTAGAGGGTGAAGTGAAAAACGAAACAGTAGCCATAGTACAAACAACCAGTCCGCCCCAAGACACTAGGCTTGTACAGTTAACATTAATGGCGGACGCTGCTAAGCGCAACGGAGCAAAAGAAGTGATTGCGGTTGTGCCATACCTAGCCTACGCACGTCAAGACATGGTTTTTCTCCAAGGTGAAGCAGTGAGCGTTGAAACTGTTGCACGAATGCTAAAAGCAGCAGGAATAGACAGCCTGACAACAGTAAACGTGCACAAAGAAAAGGTCTTGGCGAAGTTTCCGTTTCCAGCAAAAATGGTTTCAGCGATTCCTTTGCTTGCGGAATATTTCAGGCAAGAAGGCTGTGGAAGGGCTTTCGCCTTAGCTCCAGACAAAGGTGCGTTATGGTTAGCCCAAGAAGCAAAAGAAGTCTTGGGTGGGGAATGCGGCTGTTTGGAGAAGCGTAGAGACCGCTACACTGGAAAGGTGAGTGTGGCAGAGAAGAAGCTTGAGGTGAAGGGAAAAGTTGTGATAATCTTTGATGACATTATCAGCACAGGCGGCACAATAGTTACAGCTGCAAGAATCCTTAAAGAGCAAGGCGCGGAAAAAGTTTACGCTGCGTGTGCACATCCGCTTTTGATCGGAGACGCTGAAGAGCGTATTCTTGAAGCTGGAGTTGAAGAGATCGTTGGGACAGACAGTGTTCCAAGCCGCGTGAGCAAGGTTTCTCTTGCACCTTTGTTGAGCAGGGGACTAACCGGATAAAGGAGCATAACCGTGGCTAAAATTTTCTTTCTGCTTTCCGGCGAGCATGAAACCTTGCCAGTTTCGGAGTTAAGGGCTGTACTTGAAGCGGAAGGCTGCGTGTATCGGACGTTGGAAAGGCTTGATCAGGTGCTGCGGCTTGAGACAGGTGTGAATTGCGTGGAAGCCGTGAAGCGTAGAGCAGCTTTAACGCGACTCTGCGGCTGTGAGCTCTTCAACTGTGAGGCGGAAACGGGTGAGATAGTGAAGACGATGCGTTCCATAAGGCTGGACGAAGTTTTGAAGGAGGGGGAAAGCTTCGCTGTGCGTGTGAGAAGGGTGAAGAGAGCCTCGATGAGAATCGGTAGGATGGCGCTTGAAAGAAAACTGGGTGAACTGATACTTGATAAGGCTGTGGATGTGAAGGTGAATTTGAGGAGCCCTGAAAAAACTTTCACTGGAATTTTAACGGAGGAAAGATTTGTTTTCGGGTTAAAGCTCGCCGAGATTCCGCCGAAACCGTTTGTTGAGAGACGTCCGAGAAAAAAGCCTTTCTTTCATCCTTCGGCGATGCCGGCGAAGCTTGCGAGGTGCATGGTGAATCTAGCTGAGCCTAAGGCTGGAGAGCTGGTGTTAGACCCGTTTTGTGGGACTGGGAGCATGCTCATAGAAGCCGCGCTTACGGGATGTCGCGTCCTAGGTTTGGACGTGCAGGGTCGTATGGTTAAGGGCAGCCGCCGAAACTTGGCGTATTTTAATATCGATCCGGAAGGCTTGGTGGTGGGTGATGCTCGAAACATGCCGGTTACAAAAATTGACTGTGTGGTGACTGATCCGCCTTATGGTAGGAGTGCGACTACGCTGAAGCGGACGACGAGGCAGATAATAGAGGAAGTTTTAACGTCTGTTCATGACCTGCTTGATAAGGGGAAGAGGGTTTGTATGGCTGCTCCAAAAACCGTAGGCGTTGGAAGAATCGGTGAAAGCTTGGGGTACAAGCATCTGGCGTCGCACTTCGTTTATGTGCACAGAAGTCTAACAAGAGAGATAGCTGTGTTTGAAAGGGTGTAGATGAGATGAGTTTGCGCGTGGTTTTTCTCGGAACGGCTGGAAGCGTGCCAACTCCGAAGAGAGGCTTACCCGCGATAATGATTCAGCGCGAGGGAGAACGAATCCTGTTCGACTGCGGTGAGGGTGTGCAGAGGCAGATGATGTGTGCTAGAGTGGGGTTCCACAGAATAACGAAGGTTTTCGTCACACACATGCACGGTGATCACATCTTGGGGCTGCCTGGTCTCTTGCAGACGATGGCTCTGCTTGACAGGGAGAGAAAACTGAGCATTTATGGCCCGTCAGGAATAAAACGGTTCATAGAAGCGATTAAGGAAACGGTGCAGTTCGTTTTAACTTTTCCAGTTGAGGTTCACGAGATAAAGGACGGTGGTGTTGTCTGCGAAGAGAAGGAATATCGTGTGGAAGCCGTCTGGGCGAGCCATGCGATTCCGAATTTGGCTTACACTTTGGTTGAAAAGCCAAGGCTTGGAAGGTTATATCCAGAGAAAGCCAAATCTTTGGGAGTTCCAGAGGGCCCGTTGTGGTCTAAGCTTCAGCACGGATCAAGCGTAAAGTTACCGAACGGAAGCACTGTGAAGCCCGAAGAAGTTGTCGGACCCCCCAGACATGGGAGAAAAATCGTCTATACAGGAGATACCAGACCTTTTGAGGGTTTCGTGGAATTCGCTGCTGGCGCCGATTTGCTTATTCACGACGCCACCTTGGATGATGAGCTAGCTGAAAGGGCTGAACAAGACGGACATTCAACGCCGAGTCAGGCGGCTGAAAACGCAAGAAAAGCAAGAGTGAAACAGCTAATCCTAACGCATATCAGTGCAAGATACGAAGACACAAACGCACTACTGGAACAAGCACAAAAAATCTTCAAAAACACAAAAGTAGCAGAAGACTTCATGAAAATAGAAATTCCGCTGTTAGAGAGCTAACCGAAGCCGATGTCGCGCCTTTTTAACATCCAGCAAGTTTTCTTTTACTCACCAAAAGTATCTTTTCCGGCGTCTAAAAACGCTTCTGACCCCCACTTTTCCTTTCTTGACCTCACTTTGAGGGGATTAGGAACGATGGATTTCAGAAGTAGCCTTCCTCTCTCTTCAATCAACTCAAACTCTGTTCTGGGTTTGAGGCAGAGTTTTTCTCTTAGTTCTGAGGGGATTAAAATTCTGCCTCTTCTGTCCATCTTAATTTTTCTCATGGTAATTCACCACAGATTCACTTCTTTTTTACCATGTAAACGTTTACCAAATGTGAGTTAAAAACAAGTGACTTACTCATCACTTCATAATGTAAAAGTTTTCATCCGCATCTGCTAGAATGCGGATCCAGCACTGAAAAGCAAAACCTTCTAAACCAGCAACTTTTTCAGCTTGAGTACGCTTTGTTCAACGTGTTCTACAGATTCAACAACAACAATATCGCTGTAAGAGATCTTCTTGATCAAATCTGCAACTTTTTTCCAGTCGATGTTTCCGTAGCCTATGCCTAGGTGCTGGTCGCTTTCCCCGTTGTTGTCGTGTGCGTGCATGTGCACGATTTTGTCTGCGAATGTTGTTAGGAAAGATTCTATCTGCCCGTTGATGTTTGCGTGTGCGATGTCCAGGACCATGCCTACGTCTTCGTTGACCTCGTTGTAGAAGCGTTTGAACTGTTTCACGTTTGTCATTAAGAACGGGTATGGTTCGGGTGTGTTTTCTATGGCTGTTTTTAGGCCGTGATCGCCTGCAAACGCGTGTAGTGAGCGTGCTGATTTTGTGTTTTGAATCCAATCCATGTCGGGATAGAACATGCTGACGCCTGTTTTTAGTCCAGAGTGGAAAACCCATACTCGACAGTTTAAGGCACTAGCGTATATGATGGATTTTTTCAGTCTTTTAATCGTTGCATTTAGAAGCGTTTTTGACGGTGAGGCGATGTTTATGTCTGCAAAAGGCGCGTGCACGGTGTATTTTAAGCCGTAGGAGGTGGCTATTTCGTTTAGGGCTTTAACTCTTCTCTTGTTTAACGCGTGTAAGCCTTCATCAACGATTTCTATGTGAGCTGTTTCTGCTCTGAGAATGTATTCAGTCATTCTCTTGAAAGGTTCGCCTAGGCAGTAAAGCGTAGACAAACCAATTTCAGGCTGACCCATAGCTTATCCAGCCAAGCTTAAACGAGAACTTTAACCTTTTAATTTTCTTGCTTATAACCTGATTTGTTGAACAACCGAAATTTTCTTTGTTGAACAAAACGGCACTCGTGCCGAGCTTTATGAAAGCGCTGACATGTTTCTTAGAAAGCTTTGAATTTCTTTGTTTGCTTTCGTGATGACCGTTATGTTTTGTTCTCCTTTTTCGGTTAGTGTGTAAACCCTTTTTCGCTGGTTCTGAACGCCCTTTATTAAACCGTTTCTTTCCATGGAATACAGCAGAGAATAAATCGTGCCTGAGCTCACCAAGATGCCGAATCTTTTGTTGATATAAGAGATGATATCGTAGCCGCTCATTGGGTTATTCGTTAGCTCGGTTAAGACAAGTATGTCCATGAAGTTTTTGATTACTCTCCTGCGCAATTTTTCCGCTATTTTCGTGACCAACATGAATCAGACTCCAAATCAGAGTAGATTATCATTCTAGAATATTCCTCTATAATATTCTTTCTATTTGGTCTGCTTCCGAATCCGACTATGAAATAAAGGATATTAGGACAATATTCAATCTGAGATCAAATCGGTTTTGGATTGCTGTCATGGGAGTGAGCTGAGATATGGAAAGGTTTGGCGAGTTGTTGTCCGAGGTCATAGATGATACAATTAGGCTGGTCTTTGGAGACCCTACTTCCGAGTTAATTTATAGATTCGTGGAAAGGCACGCCTTGTTGAAGCGAGAAGAGGTCGGTGAGAAGATTGAGGTTTTCCAGGCCTTTTTGGAGAAGTTGCTTGGTTCGGAACGCGCGCTGATTATACAAGCTGCTAGCCTTAAACGTTTATGCCTTAAGCTACGGCGAGAATATGAGGAGATAGAGATGTATTTTTCGTTTCTTGATGAACTCTATGAGGTTAAGTTCAAGCTTTTGGTTTCGCATTTAGAGCGGGAACGTTTAGCGTGTAACTGATGGCTTTAAGAGGCAGGTGAAATGTCTCTTGCATGTAGTGTCTGACTCAGATTCTGAATATGTATTGTTACTCGTAATTCAGACTCCGCATTCATACGAGTTAAATACGATGATCCCGATAACCTTTGCTTGGCAAGGTCGCGTCTCGCGGAAGTTGTTGGGATGACTAAGCGGCTTCGTACCATGGAAAACATGAGTGTATCCGTCGCGAAAACTGAGAGTAAAATGGGCGCGAATGCGGAAAAGCTGGACGAGCTCTTGCTCGATGTGGTGGATGAAACGTTGAAGCGTGTTTTCAAGGAAGCTGGTGCCGAGGCTATTTACGATTATTTAGAGAATAAGTGTCATTTGAAGCGGGAAGAGATTGCTGAGAAACCCGAGGTCTTTTCTGCTGGTTTGGAGAGGATGCTGGGTTCGGGGGCGCCAGTGATGGAGAAATTGGTTCTCAAGAATCTGTACCGTAAGCTTGGGTTAAAATTTAGGGAGAAGAAAGGTTACGGGTTTTCAGATTACGTAAAGGAGCTGAGGAAAAGATGCGGCTGTTAAAGCATGAGGATGTGCAAGGTTCGGTCGAAGACTTTTACGTGGAAGAGGAAACGAGGCTAAGAGCCATATTTGCTTCGTCTCCAGATGCCATTACGGTTTCTGACCTAAATGGAAACATAACGGATTGCAACCAAGCAACATTAGATGTGGGAGGTTTTTCATCGAAAGAAGAAGTGATTGGCAAAAATGCTCTGGAGTTTATCGCAGAAAAAGACCGCGAAAGAGCGATGGAAAACCTGAAGAAAACATTAGAGCAAGGTTCAGTAAGAAACATAGAATACACTTTCTTAACTAAAGACGGACGTGAATACCCAGCGGAACTTTCTGCAAGTGTCATTAAAGACTCTTCAGGGAACCTCATTGGCCTTGTAGCTGTAACAAAAGACATCACCGAGAGAAAGAAGACGGAAGATGCGTTGAGAGAATCAGAAGAGAAGCTACGAGGCATCTTCTTAGCCATGCCCGACGGTGTAACCCTCGTAGGATTGGACGGTAGGAACTTAGACTGCAACGACGCGGTCCTTCGCCTCCACGGTGTATCCAGGGACGAGTACATAGGCATAAACGTCTATGATTTCATAGTCCCTGAGGATCGTCAACGGGCCATCCAAGAAGCCTCCGAAGTCTTGGAGAAGGGGTTCCTTCGCAGCGAGGTGAAAGCTCTCGGAAAAAAAGGAGGGACCTTCGACGCAGAGATTAATGTGTCTCTGCTTAGGGATGCTTCGGGGAAACCTGTGGCTTTTCTCGGAGTGACTAGAGACATCACCGAACGCAAGCGAGCGGAGGAGGAAATAAAAAAATTCAAAACAATTTCTGATATAGCAAGCTATGGGACCGCGATATCTGATCCTGAAGGTAATCTCCTTTATGTCAACGAAGCTTTTGCTCAGATGCACGAGTATATGCCGGTAGAGCTTATTGGTAAAAACTTATCTATTCTCCATACTGAAGAGCAAATAAAGAATGTGATGAGATTAAATGAGTATCTTAAGAAAGAAGGTGGTTATACCGCTAAAGAGGTGTGGCATAAAAGGAAAGACGGTACTGTTTTTCCTACATTGATGAGTGCAACACTCATAAAAGATGAAAATGGAATACCTTTGTTTTTGTCTGCCGTAGCGGTTGACATCACCGAGCGCAAGAAGATGGAGGAGGAACTGAGAGAAAATATGGATGAACTGGAAAG
>DAOVFC010000033.1 GCA_030668645.1 Candidatus Bathyarchaeota archaeon | reverse complement strand
AGCCCTCTGCCGCAACATGCCTTCATAATCGTCTAGAGACTTGTGGTGGGAGCGATAATAATCATCGCTTATGTTTATCGGCTCAAGCTCTATTAACTGCAGAATCGTCCCGCTGCCTTTAGCGAATTCTATCATCTCAGGAACCGCGTCGTCGTTTACGCCTTTCAGAACAAGCATGTTGAGCTTAACAGGGTAAAATCCGACATCAACAGCAGCCTTAACTCCGCCTAAAACATCTTCCAGCCTGCCCCCAGTCAGCTCATTGTAAACTTCACGGTTTAGGGTTGGGAGGTTGACGTTCACACGCATCAAACCGCTTGCACGCAGGTCTTTGGCTAAAGAAGCTAACAGCGTTCCATTGGTTGTCATAGACAAATCCTTTAAGCCTTGTACGCTTGCCATACCTCTGACTATCTCTGGAATGTCTTCACGCATCAACGGCTCTCCACCAGTTAGCTTAACCTTAGAAATGCCCAACCCAACGGCGATTCTCACGATTCGAACAATCTCATCTATGGTCATTTCGGTTACGCTGTCCTGCTCATTCTTCTCTTCGCCTTCCCTGTGGCAGTATGGACAGCGCAGGTTGCACTCTTGTGTTATCGCCACGCGTAGGTTGAGAAGCGGACGCCCGAAGCTATCTATCAACACCATCGTTATTCCCGTGCGTGCTTAACGATGTGAGCTATTTCCGGCAATATAAGTTTTTCAAGGCAAAGTTTCACAGCGTCGGGCGAGCCTGGGATGCAGAAAATCGCTTTGCCCTTAGCGACACCGGCCACGGCACGGGACAAAACAGCTGCGGAACCGATCTCGTCGAAGCTTAAACGCCTGAAAATCTCGCCGAAACCATGCAGTGTCTTCTCTAATAAAGGCGAAAGCGTTTCAATGGTGACATCCGAGGATGCTATGCCTGTGCCGCCGCAAAGAACAATAGCATCAACATTAGCAGAGGCTAAGGCTCGCTGTAGGCTGTCTTTGATCAAGGCTCTGTCGTCAGGAATTATCCTTCGAAAAGACACTGCGTGCCCAGCTTTCTTCAGCAAGGATTCAATCAAGTCCCCAGAAACATCCTCCACGTGTTCACCTTGCGTCAATCGTCGATGACGGGAGGTGCTGCAGATGAAAACTGCGAATTTTAACGTTTTAAGCGCTTCAGCTTTATGCTTCTTTGTGCTCTCGCTCACTCGAAACGCCTTCTTTAACCTTCCTTACCACACGGATGTTCTCGATAGCAGTGAACGGGTATTGTCCCTCAGCATCTTTCTCATACGGCTTAACCATGTCCCAGATCGTTAAAAGGCTCACGGCGGTTGCAACCAAAGCCTCCATCTCAACTCCTGTCCTAGCGTTCGTTTTCACAGTGGAAGTCACCTGTATGGTGCTGTTCAAAATCTCCACTTGAATCTTCACGTTGGTTATTGGTAACGGATGACACAACGGAATTAGGATGTCCGTTTTTTTAGCGGCCAAGATCCCAGCTAATTTCGCCGCGTAAACAGGGTCTCCCTTTGCAACGTGTTCTTCCTTGATTAAGCGCAGAGTTTCTGGTTTAAGCCTGATCGTTCCTGTTGCAGTTGCTTCACGGAGGACTTCGGGTTTACCGGACACATCAACCATAACCATAGCTAGTTGCCTCTCTCTTCTTTGATCAAACGCAACCCACGCTTGTTAAAGTATAAAGTTGTCTTGTGCTTATTTGCGTGTTCCCAAGCTTCCATGAGTTTCTGCACAGCCTTAGCCTTGGGCGAGTTTTCATTAAGCCTATACAAGCGGATTCTTCCAAACTCCTTGTGCCGTAGGATGTTTTCCCCTTCCAAAATTTTCAGATGGTTTTTTGTGGTGCTGTAGTTTACGCCGAGTCTGCGGGCGATTTCAGAGACGTTAAGTTCACCCACCTGCGCTAGAATTTTTAGAATTTTCACTCGAAGTTTGCTGCCTAGGACTTGTTCTATATTCATTGTTTACGGCTCTTTAGGAACTCTCAGAACGGAATATGCGTTGTTTTCCTTGTTATTTCTTTCCATGCCATTCATTTCATGTTTTAGTATGCCCTAAGAGAGCGCATAGTTCCTTCTCCAGTTCGTATGCTGAAATTCGAGGCAGGGATATAAGCGTTGATCTTCCACGTGAACCAGCCGCTGAAACCTTCGTTTCGACGATTCCGAAGGCGGAAAGCATCTGCAGGTGTTTCCATAGTTGCGTGTGACCGTGCGGCTGCGCGCTGAATTCTTCGCAGGCAACGGCGTAGGCTTTTTCAGCCTCAGCCAGAGAAACATAGGCGTTTTGGCTTTCCTTAAAAAACCTTGCTATACCTAACAGAAGCAGCTTCTCGTGTAGGCTCAGGGTTGCTAACTCGCTTTTACGCATAAGGGGATATACGCTTGAAACAGCTTTACGGACACACTCTGGAATAACAGTGCCTAAGTCTTCGGCGTCTGCGTATTTTCCAGCTCTCCAAAGCAATTCTATGCCGAACCGAGCGTTTCCACCCTGGGCGAACGCAAGTTCAGCGGTTGAATCCACGGTGTCTTCAGGCACGGTTGAAGGTTTAAAGGCGAGGAAAACCCGGTCGTCAAGAATATCTTTAAGCTGCCGTTTTGAGTATCCGTCAAGGTTGATTATGTTAGATTGCAATGTGCTGCGTGTGCTGGCGTCTAACCGCTCAGTTATTTTTAGGTTTCGCAAGATGCATACGAACGAAAGTCTCTGAGGCTTATCCTGTCTTGCTTCGTGTACGCGGGTAAGCTTGTAAACAGCGTCTGAGCCCTCCCTCTCAACAAGACTTTCAAACTCATCCAAGGCGAGAATAACGTAGGCGTTCTCCTCGTCCAGAATTTGCAAAAGAATGCGCAGAAGCTCCTCGGCGGAATAGCCGCGTCTCGGAAAATTCGGATGAAAAACGGAGACCACGTGATGCAGGATGAGGAAGAGGCTTCCACGGTATTCGCGGCAGTTGACATGAGCGTAGCGGAGGTTTATTCCGTGTTTACCTGCTTCACGAGTAATGTCTGCTCCGAAGCGTTGGGAAAGCACAGTCTTGCCTGCGCCGACTTTTCCGGTTATTATGACCCTCTGAGTCATCTTACTCGGAGTTTTCAGGATGAAACTGAAAAATTCTTTCAGCAAGTGCAGTTCAGCATCTCTGTGCGGCAGTTTGTGGGGAACGTAGTTGATGTCAAGCTTTGTTTCATCTCTGAACACGCTTCCATACGGAGACAAACAGCTAACCCTCAGAACATTAAGTCTAAGCCCTTGTTATCTTTTTCCCTAGAAAAAACGGTGTCTCACAGATTTCTGATGGAAACAAAAGACTAATAAACCGATTGTGTGAGTAGTATGCGAAATGATTCCTAAATACTTCTTCTTGACGAAAGGCGTAGGCAAGCACAAAGAACGTTTGCAATCCTTCGAGCTAGCGTTGAAAGACGCGGGCATACAACAATGTAACATAGTGGAAGTCTCAAGCATAGTGCCGCCCGGATGCAAACGGATCTCGAAAGAGAAGGGATTAAAAATGCTGGAACCGGGCGAGATAACGTTTGTTGTTATGGCTAAAAACGCAACGTGCGAGCCGCACAGGTTAATCGCTGCGTCGATAGGCGTTGCAATTCCAACGAGTAAGAGGAGCTATGGCTACCTCTCAGAACATCACTCCTTTGGGGAAACGGATGAGGTGGCTGGAGACTACGCCGAGGACTTGGCTGCGACCATGCTGGCTACAACCATGGGAGTCACGTTTGACCCTGAAACCGCTTGGGACGAGAGAAAACAGCTGTTCAAAACCAGCGAACTGATCATAAAAACCACGAACATAACGCAGTCTGCGATAGGTGGCAAGAACGGCTTGTGGACAACGGTTATATCAGCAGCCGTTTTTGTACCAGAGAAAAACTAGCAGCCCTCTTCCCAAGGATACTCCAATTTGAAAGACTTTTTGAAGCAAATCTTCCACCATATTTCGCTTAACCGTTCGTAGATTCAGTCTCGTTCCAAAATCATATTAACAGTTGGAATTAACCTTATATCGGTGAAAGTATGGTTACAGAGAACATTCAGACACCACTGATAATAGTAAATTTCAAAACATATCTGGTAGCAACTGGTGAAAAAGCTGTGAAACTGGCGAAAGAAGCCGAAAGGGTAAGTGTTGAAACAAAGGTCTCCATAGGAGTGGCTCCTCAGTTTGCAGATATAGCAGCCGTTGCAGAAGCCGTGAACATCCCGATCTTCGCTCAGCATATAGATCCTGTCCAGCCTGGCAGTCATACCGGGCATGTTCTGGCGGAATCCGTGAAAGAAGCTGGAGCGGTTGGAACACTGATTAACCATTCTGAAAGGCAGCTTAAGCTGTCAGATATTGACAGGGTAATCAAAAAAACACGGGAAAGCGGTCTGCTCTCCGTTGTGTGTGCCAACAACCCAAGCATAAGCGCGGCGGTGGCAACCCTCAAACCAGATATCATAGCTGTTGAGCCGCCGGAGCTGATAGGTACGGGAATCTCGGTTTCGAAGGCGAAACCCGAAGTTGTCACGGACACCGTTAGACTTGTCAGAGAGGTTAATCCAAAGGTCACGATACTGTGCGGCGCTGGCATAACTAGTGGAGAAGATGTTGCCGCGGCTTTAAGGCTTGGCACACGAGGAGTTCTGGTTGCAAGCGGCATCGTGAAGGCGAAAGACCCATACGATGTTTTATGTGAATTTGCAGAAGCAACAACGAAAGCCTAGAAGGTTTAAACTTTGAAGGTTGAAGCCGAATGCGCCGCGTGCATAGTTCACAGAGGCTGTGCAGAAGCCATAGAAGCCACGACAAACCCAGCCCTACGTTTCAGAGCGATGGTTGAGCTCTTACGACTGCTGAGCAGAGAGTTCAGAGCCACGGCGGTTCCGGCAGGCCTAGGCACTAAAAGAGACCGCTTGATAAAGAGAATCACGGGCAACGACGACCCGTACAGAAGGAGCAAGAGAATGAGCAACGAAAAAGCCCTAGAACTTCTGCCCTCAGTCAGAAAAATCGTTGAAGAAGGCTTTGCGCAGCAGGACCGGTTCAAAAAGGCGTGTTTATGCGCCATAGTGGGGAACATAATGGAATTTCATATTCCAGGTCACAGATTCACGTTCAGAGGTTTGAGAAAGACGTTCAAGAACGCCGAGAAGGACTTGGTTATAGACGACATCAACAAGGTTTATGAACTAGCCAAAAAGGCGCACACCGTCCTTTATTTGGTGGACAACGCTGGCGAAATCGTTTTTGACAAGTTGCTTGTTGAACAGCTGAAAAATATGGGTGTTGAGGTTATAGTAGGAGTCAAAGGTGGACCCGTGCTTAACGATGCCACCTTAGAAGATGCGGAGGCTTCTGGGATTGGCAAAATCGCAGATAAAATCATAACAACGGGGACGGATGCCGTTGGTTTGTCGCTGAAAGAAGTTTCAGTGGAGTTCTCAGAAGTCTACAACTCTGTTGACCTGATCTTTGCGAAGGGCATGGGATACGCCGAAACCTTAACAGAATACAAACTGAAAAAGCCCCACGCCTTGCTGTTTAGAACGAAATGTAATCCCGTGGCAAACTACTTCAGCGTGCCGAGGGATAAAAACGTTGCAATGTTGATGCCGTAATGAAACTGCCAACCATAAAGCTCAGCCGAGAGACGCTTTCAAGGTTTGAAGATGCAATCCAAAAAGAGTGGATCATAACCAACGGCTTAGGAGGATACGCTTCCTCCACGGTTTTGGGCATAAACACGAGGAAATATCACGGTCTGCTCGTTGCTGCCTTCAATCCGCCAAGAGACCGCAGAGTATGCCTATCAAAACTTGACGAAGAGATAAGCATAGGAAGCAACATCTATCCGCTTGGCGCCAACGAGTTCCAAAACGAGATTTTCCCGAAAGGACACCATTATCTCAAAGGGTTTTCGCTCTCTCCTCTACCAAAGTACACCTACGCTGTGCAAAACGTGGAAGTGCAAAAAACAATTTTCATGCCCTATGGAAAAAACGCAGTTGTAACCGTTTATAACGTTTTAAACATGAACGATTTTGATGTCAAGATCCGAGTTTTTCCACTCATAAACTCCAGACATTTCCACTCAACCACGGACAGACAGAGACTCTCGTGGGACTTCGTTCAAGAACAAACCAACAGGGAAGTGGACGCTCGTTTCGTTCCGCAGTCTACGCTGATCATGACATCGACGCATGGACACTACTTTTCAAAAGGCGGAAAGTGGATTGAAAAGATCTACTTCCGCGAAGAAGCCGCGCGTGGAGAGAGCTGTTTGGATGACTGCTACCAGCCCGGATACTTTGAAATACAAGCGTCTGCAAACAGAAACGAGAAATTCGCGATAAACGTAATCGCAAATAAAAACCATGAGGAAGCCAGAAAAATTCTGGCTGAAATG
>DAOVFC010000063.1 GCA_030668645.1 Candidatus Bathyarchaeota archaeon | reverse complement strand
GTTCGGGTGTAACGCCCCTCCTCGCAAGAAGAAATTGGGATCTTCCTCCGTCAACGGCATCATTCGTTTAGGCCTATCCACCCTGACTTCGAATAATCTCACCCTTTCGTTTCTGTCCCTGTCTTCCCCCACGATCACAGATCGAGAGTCGGAAGTGAAGTTTATGACAAAGGTTGCTTCCGGCGTTTCGGTCAAGGCGACAGGCTGGGCAGTTCCATCAGTAGGGATGAGAAAGACGTCAAGGTTAGGATGAACACCTTTCCAGGTATAAGCAACATGCTTTGAGTTCTTTGAAATCATCTGACCGTATACAGCTGGAACAGTCAACAGCGCACCTAAGAAATTCTCATCCGTATCGCTGGCTTGCTTGGCCATTTCTAAGCGCCTCAATTCTTTTGGGTGAATAGATGTTTTTTGACTAAAATAAGTCTTCGATATTAGTTACAGCAAAAAGCTCAACCTGAGATACACAGCCGCTGGGAAGCTCTGGCAGAAAAGCAGCTTTAAATGCGCAAAAAGCAGTATTACCTAAACTATGAGGGTTTTGATATGATTCACGAAATTCTAAGCCTAGTTGAGAAGCACGAAGAGTGGCGTGGAAAACAATGCCTGAACCTTATTCCCTCCGAAAACGTTATGAGCCCCGCTGTTCGAGGGCTTCTCTCCTCGGAGCTTGGACACCGCTACACCGCGAGAGATCGCTTCTACATGGGCACACGCTTCATCGATGAAATCGAACAGTATGGCGAAGAGACTGCAAAAGAAGTTTTTAGAGCCGAGACTGCGGATTTGCGTCCTCTTTCCGGGCATATCGCCGATCTAATTTTCCTAGCCAGTTTCGCAAAGCCTAATGATATAGTTATGTGTGTCTCTCCTGAGGGTGGCGGGTATCCTGGACTCTGGAAGAACGGTTTAGCTGGGCTTTTCAGCCTTAAGACGATGCCTTTTCCTTTTTCGAAGCACAACATGAACATAAAGGTTGAAGAGGCGAAAGAGGCGATAAGGCAGATTAAGCCTAAAATTATGATTTTCGGCGCGAGCCTAATTACATTTCCACATCCGGTTAAGGAGTTAGCTGAGGTTGCCCGTGAAAACGGCGCATATGTAGGATTTGACGGTTCACACGTCATGGGGCTCATCGCTGGCGAACAGTTTCAAGACCCGCTAAGAGAAGGCGTACACGCCCTGTTTGGTTCAACCCACAAAACGTTCTTCGGCCCTCAAGGAGGCATAATTTTGGCGGACAAAGAGCATGGAGAAGTCATGAAAGCGAAAATCTTTCCAACCTTTGTGGATAACGCCCACTGGAATCGCATAGCAGCACTAACTTTGGCATTGGCTGAGATGAAAAACTTCGGTAAAGCCTATGCAAAGCAGATAGTTCGCAACTCGAAAACCTTAGCCAAAGCCTTGCGTGATTATGGTTTTCCTGTTGTTTGCCAGCATTTAGGGTTCACCCAGTCACATCAAGTGCTGTTAGAGTATGGAGGGTATAAGCAGGGCAGAGTTATAGCGGAAAAACTTCAACTTACAAATGTTATTGTCGATTGTGGTGTTAGGATTGGCACATGTGAGGTTACGAGACGCGGAATGAAGGAGGAGGAGATGTTGAAAATAGCTGAATTAATTAAGAGAACAGTTGTTGACGGAGAACAGCCAGAAGAGATTAAGAAAGACGTTGCCAAACTTTGCGCAGAGTATCAAAAAGTTGAATACTGTTTTAAGAAATGAACTGCCTTTATTAAACCATCTTTACTTTTAATCCTCACAGAAGCATGCATGGCTTGGGAAGTGGCAGGTCTTGGAGAGTTTGGTTCCGCCTTCGCTCATAAAAGCGTTAAAGAAGCAGAAGTATCACCTTGTCGGTAGGCATTCGGCGGTTAAACGGTGCAGGTGGCTTTACGAAACCTTAATTCATGACAGACCATGCTATAAGCAGAAGTTTTTCGGGATAAAAACGCATCAGTGCATTCAGATGACGCCGGCACTCTTCTACTGCACCCAAGAATGCCTGTTTTGTTGGAGAGCCCAAAGCGGCGACCTTGGAATCAGTTGGAACGAGATGAAACTGCCGAGATGGGACTCTCCGGAAGAAATCATTGAAGGAAGCATCAAGGCTCAGCTTAAGATTCTAAGCGGATACAAGGGCAACCCAAAGACGAATCGGAAAAAACTCAAGGAAGCATTGACGCCGAGGCAAGCCGCCATAAGCCTGGCTGGTGAACCGACGCTTTACAAGCCAATAGGTGAACTGATACGAGCCTTTCACAAAAGAGGATTTACAACGTTCCTCGTATCAAACGGAACGGTGCCTTCAGCCTTGTCGAGTCTAAGCGAAGAACCCACACAACTCTACATCTCCGTCTGTGCGCCAGACAAAAAAACGCATAAAGAAATTTGTCGTCCTCAAATTCCGAATGCTTGGGAGAGACTTAACGAGACGTTAGAGTTCTTGCCAAGTTTCAAGTGCCCAACTGTGATGCGAATCACATCGGTGCGCGGCATCAACATGAAGATGCCGGATGCCTATGCCAAGTTAATTGAGAAGGCTGATCCCACGTACGTTGAGCCTAAAGCGTACATGCACGTTGGATTCTCCAGGCTTCGCCTAGGCTACGAAAACATGCCGACCCATCGGGAAATCCGTGAGTTTGCGACGCAATTGGCGAGAGAGACGGGATACAATATCGTTGACGAATCGGAAAAAAGCCGCGTCGTGTTGCTGAGCAGACTTGATAAGCCTATAAGATTCGGTTGAACCCAGCCTCGCCAAAGAATGCCAATAAATACTGCTTCGTCTTCTTAAGGAGTGAGCAGGTGTCAAAACCACATGTCTATCAAAATCATCCTAGAAAAGATTCGAAAAGAGTTAACGGAGAAAAACAAGATCCGCGAAGACGCTCAGAAAAACATGAGGAAAGCAACGAGGCTTTCTAAGCAAACGATACTGCTGATCCATCAAAGAAAGCTGAAGGGCGCTAAGAAGCTCCTTGAAGAGGCCAGCGAAATCATCTCAAAGCTCAATGGCGCGTCAACAGCGTATCCACGCATAATCTATAGCGGCTTGTTCAACGCCGCGCTTCAAGAATACTCCGAAGCCAACATACTTCTAAGGCTGATCGAAGAGCAACGGTTTGTAACGCCTGAGGAGATCAACGTTCCTTCGGTTGACTACGTACTCGGGTTAGTCGACGTTATAGGAGAATACAGACGGTTGGCTCTGGACGCGTTGCGCGAAGGAGACCTGAAAAAAGGAGAAGTGTGTTTACAGATGATGGATGAGATTTACACAGAGCTTATGGGTATGGATGAAGCTTACATGCTTGTTCCAGGGCTTAGAAGAAAATGCGATGTCGACAGAAGAATAATCGAAGCTACACGTGGAGACATAACGCAAGAGATGAGAAGAAGCTCGCTCGAGCAAAGTCTTAGGCGTCTTGAAAAATCCGTGAAGGAAAAGAGGAGAGGCTAGATAGTTTTTGCTCGCCGCGACTTTTATGGGTCGATCTCTCCATAGTGAAAACCGATTATAGCAAGGTCCACAACATCTACCTCGTTGTTTATGGTTATGTCGCAGGGACGGGCGTACT
>DAOVFC010000066.1 GCA_030668645.1 Candidatus Bathyarchaeota archaeon | reverse complement strand
ATGCTAAACAGAATGGAACAGAGACACGCCGGAATAAAATTCACAGTTTTCAAATCATTAGAGAAAATTAGACCCGCATTGGAAGCGATTACCAAAAAAGAGGGATTAAGAGAATGCAGCGAATGTGGAGAGCCGACAACTGGGGAATTGTGCAGAACTTGCGAGATACTTCGGGAACTAAGAGTGCTCTAAGCGGCTGTTCGTCAAACTCCAACACAGAATAATCTCACTCACCTTTCGACATGACTATGAGTATCGCGACTAGTATTCCAATAGCTAGTGTGAGGAGACTGTACTTTTTGCCTTCTTTTTCCGCTTCGGGTAAAAGGTGAGTTGCGCCGACGTAGACCAGTGCGCCTGCTGAGAATGCGAGCAGCGCCCCTAGAGCTGGTTTTTCGAGACTGCCTATCAAGGGATATGAGATTAACGTTCCCAGCGGTGTTGTTATCGCCGCTGCGATAATAGCGTATTTCGTAGACTTCTTCTTATCAAGACCGCTCGCCAACAGAAGCAGAAATGTGACTACACCCTCGGGAAACTCGTGGAGCACCATTCCTAGGGCAGCTAACGCTCCTGTGAGAGTGCTCACGCTAAAGGTCACCGAATAGACGATGCCGTCTACAAAGGAATGAAAGCCTATGCCCAACGAGGCTACAGGTCCTAAGCTACTCTCTATACTGCCAAGCCTGTGACACACGTAGCCGCTAAAGAATCGGTTAGTTACGTGAAGGAATAAATATCCAGCCAACAGAAAAATGGGCGCGTTCGCGTTCATCTCAAAAGATTTAGGGATTATATGCAAAAATGACACGGATATGAGCACTCCAGACGCGAAACACATAAAGTAGGCTACGGATTTTTTGCCCCACTCCTCGTACTTTCTTATCATATAGATTCCTATCATGGTGACCAAACAGGCTAACAGGCTAGTCACGATCGGCCAGAACGCCTCAACCATCTAGGTCACCCTCACCATTTTGCAATTCACCAACTGCGGAGAAATTATCAGGCTTGGAAGAAAGCGAATTAACGTGGCTATTATTAGATTCAATATGTGTTTCTCCGGTTTGCGCTCGCCCTCTACACTTCGGGTCGCCGAATATGACCTTGTCGCAGGGACATCTCTTTGGATGTCCATAGGCTTGGCAAATAGCGTTTATCAAATCTTCAGAACAGTAATGATCTATTGTGGAAGCTTCTTCGCACGCCTTTTCGGCAGTGTATTTCAAAAATTTCACGAACAAAAATTCTAAAATTCTGTGCTTCCTCAACAGTTTCCGAGCTTCAGCAATCCCGTTCTCTGTGAGCTCAGCTCCGTAATAACGTGTGTACTCGACCAATTTTTTCTCGGCGAGTTTCTGAAGAATCTCCGTCACCGTTGCCGGATTAACCTTAAACGACCTCGCTAGATCGGTAGTCGTGATTCTTCCACCTTCCTCGAGTTGCTTTCTGTACATGAGCATCAGGTATCTGCTCTCGTTTGGGGTTGTAGCCACCTCAGCATCCAAGAGTTTTCCCTCACTTTAAAGTATGCATGGGTTTTAGAGTTAGGAGTTGCTTAAAAATGTTAGGTTATACCTAAGTTTTCACACCTTAAACGCATTGTACTTCTGCATATGGTTCTAACAGGTTTCAAGAAACACGGATTTTAACCATGAGAGAGTCTTTCACTTTTCTTTCTCGCTGACTTTGTTTTCAGTCTACGCAAAACCAAGGATGCTTCCTGAGCGGTTTCTGCAACCGCTATTTTTTTGGCTTTTTCTACGGCTAACTTGAAGCCGCAGTACGGGCAAGTCTTAGTCTTCTGTCCACTCTTGGCTATTAGGTATCCGCCGCATCTGCTGCACACGACGATGACGAACGCTGTCATAAACAGCACATCCGAAAACCTTTTCCACACAGGAGTAAATAACCCTTAGCACAAGAGAGGAGACAAGTGGCTGCCGAAGAGAAAAAGCAAGCAAGATCAGCAAAACTGATGCAGTTGACAATGCGATACTTTGAGAGAAAGGGCTACAAAGTGGAACGAGATGTCAGACTTGACGGTTACAGCGGAACTTCGAGGAAATTTGACCTGATAGTTCGTAAAGGACGCGTGACACAGGCAGTTTGGGTAAGAGAATGGAGGAGAACGATAGGTGTGAATGTTATAATAAACCTTGATAAGGCATCATCGGATGCGGGTTTGTCAAATCCCATGATTATCGGGGGAAAATTCAGTGACCATGCGAAATCCTATGCGAACAGAAGGAGAATGACATTGCTAACAAAACGGCGGTTATCTTTAAGCCTAAGAACCTAAGTTAAATCTTCAAAAACTCGTCTAGTACACCTTCACTCTCCAATTTACCCAACCAATCTACAACGCCAACGCAGCATTTTTGGTGGTTGTTCAGAATAGCCACAACTTCCTCAACAACATCCTCAACTCTCTTTCCTGTGGCGTCTAGCTCGCAGATTTTTCCTTCTCCAAAGGCGTTCAAAGCGTCAACTAGGCAGACGTCTAAAATCTCTGAAGCCAGATTCTCCAAGAGCTTATGCCCGGAAAAACCACAAAGCTTCATGAACCTACGCAATTCAGCAGGGTCACGCCTCAAGACAAAAACACGTGTCACGTACGCTTCAGGAACAACACTCACAGCATAATGCCCGTCAATAATAATGTTGCCTTTGCCACATTTTTCGATTGTCTCACGGATGCTCCGCTTCATACGAAGCTCATCTACAATTACAGAGTTCCTTTCTCCGTCTCTGCCTAAAACCAAATCTTCGCGTAAAGCCAACTCGGTCAGATTCACGTAAAAGGCATCAAGCCTAGAAACAAGCAAAAGCGCAACCGAAGTTTTCCCAACACAAGGTGTTCCCGTCACCAAAATAACACGTCTAGACATACCTCACCATCCATTACATTCATAGATAAGTAGACAACAAATAAACTTTCCAAAATTCTTATTGCACACCCCCTACTTATCATATCTTGGGCTGGCGAGTTGGCGTGTGGCTTTCGAGCCTCGCAAGAGGCTTGAGGAAACTCCGCCCACATGTAGAATTGCAACGTCCGCAAGGGCGTAAGGCGAGAGCCTTGGCTCCGGAGCAGAAACGAAACGTCCATCCGGCAGGTGCCAATGAGGCATGCTAAGTTGTTGAGAATGCTGGGTGCGAAGCGGTGAAACGGCCGTCCTGCAAGTGGAAAGGGCAAACAGACGCTGATGAGGCACTACCTGAGGCGCGGGTAGCCCGATTAGTCGAATGCCACAAAAAACAAAAGGCGGGTTATGACCAGCACACCAGCCCCTATAACTGTAAGCCATCCTTTCTGAATACCAACAGTCTTCTTCTTGATCGGAAAACGCACTAGTTTATCAT
>DAOVFC010000068.1 GCA_030668645.1 Candidatus Bathyarchaeota archaeon | reverse complement strand
ATTGTTTTGACTGGAAACGGATTGAAGAGCAAGCTTCAGCCCCCGTTAAGAATAAATGCTGCCTTTTGAACGTGTAAAAGCTTTATTTTCCTTTGATGCCATTAGAAAAGTTTATATTGTAACGCTGTTTCTCTCTTGTGTCGCATTAAGGAGGGTTGTTTGAGATTTGTCTATACGTGAATCAACTGGAGGCGTCCCAGTCTTAATCTTACGTGAAGGATCAAGCCGAAGCAGAGGAAAGGAGGCTCAACACGCAAACATAATGGCTGCAAGAATAATAGCTGAAACCGTGAAAAGTTCCCTAGGACCGAAGGGCATGGACAAAATGCTCGTGGACAGCTTCGGTGACGTTACTATCACAAGCGACGGACGTAAAATCCTAGATGAAATGGACATTCAGCACCCTGCAGCGAAGATGATGGTTGAAGTCGCTAAAACGCAGGACAACGAGGTTGGAGACGGAACCACAACAGCCGTTATAGTTGCCGGCAGTCTCCTAAACAAGGCGGAAGAACTAATTCAGAAGAAGGTTCACCCGACCATAATAATTGACGGATACAAGAAGGCAGCTGAGAAAGCTTTGGAGCTTCTCGAAAAAATAGCCATAAAGGTGAATCCACGTGATAAGGAGTACATAAAGAAGGCTGCGATGACCTCCATGGCGAGCAAACTCGTTGCCGAATATAAAGAGTATTTCGCAGACTTAGCCGTTAAAGCTGTACTGCAAGTTGCGGAAAAACGCGACGGCGGATACAAGGCAGACATAGACAACATCAAGGTTGAAAAGAAACCGGGCGAGTCGTTAACGGACACCAAATTGATCAACGGCATAGTCCTAGACAAAGAAGTTGTGCATTCTGGAATGCCTAAGCGTGTGGAAAACGCAAAAATAGCATTACTAGACACCGCCCTTGAGATTGAGAAGACAGAATTTGACGCAAAAATCAACATTGAAAGCCCAGAACAGATAGACGCGTTTCTTAAACAGGAAGAATCAATGCTGCGAGAAATGGTTGACAAGATAACTGCCACAGGTGCCAACGTGGTTTTGTGTCAGAAAGGCCTAGACGATATGATCCAGCACTTCTTGAGTAGGAAAGGAGTGATGGCACTACGCAGAATTAAAAAGTCAGACATGGAGAAGCTTACAAAAGCCACTGGAGGAAAAATGGTGACAAACTTGGATGACTTCAGCCCTGCAGATCTAGGCAACGCAAGCCTTGTTGAAGAACGCAAAATAGGCGATGACAAAATGACGTTTGTAGAAGGATGCAAGCATCCCCGTGCAGTCACAATCTTGATAAGGGGCGGAACAGAACGCATCGTGGACGAAGCGGAACGTTCACTGCATGATGCCTTGTGCGTGGTTCGAGACATAGTTGAAGAACCCAAGGTCTTGGCTGGAGGCGGATCATCAGAGCTTGAAGTCTCACGGGTGCTCAGGAAATATGCGGAAACGCTCCCGGGAAGAGAACAGCTCGCGGTTAGATGCTTTGCCGAAGCTCTCGAAACAGTTCCATTAACACTGACCGAAAACGCCGGTTTAGACCCAATCGATGTACTATCAGAACTCAGAGCAAGACACGAAAAAGGCGAAATCTGGGCTGGAATAGAAGTTCGCTCCGGAAAAGTTCAGGACATGAATGAAGCAGGCGTCTTCGAACCCTTAGCCGTCAAGAAACAAATAATCAAATCAACAACAGAAGCCGCGTCAATGATTCTAAAAATCGACGACGTGATCGCTTCCGGAAAGATGAAAGCTCCACCAACTCCCGCTGGAGGACCCATGGGAGGAATGGGAGGAATGGGACCCGGAGCTGGGGAGTATTAGAAAACGCCTGAAAAAGAGAAGAAAGTTTTGATAGGGCCGCCCAAGCTCACTCGCTTCGAAAGAGCGCGAATAGCGGGGGCTAGAGCCCTTCAGATATCTATGGGTGCTCCCATACTCGTTGAGCTCTCCGAGAATATGTCAAATCCCATCGACATAGCCCTAAAAGAACTCGAAACAGGCGTATTACCAATAACGATAAGGCGTACATTGCCTGATGGAACGTATCAAGACATTCCGCTTGGATGGCTTCGAGAAGAATAAATTCTTTTAGCCCTCCCCGTTTTTTATGATTAAACTCAACTACTTCCGCATATTTTTAGAAAGGCGGTGGTGGCGGGGGAACTCTCAGCTGCTCCTCCTTCGCCAGCATGGAATAGTAATAAACTGTTAATGAAATTGGAAGGATAGGTTGAACAAAGGCGGCAATAATGCTGCTTACTATTAAGCTGGCACCGCCAAAGGGAGTTCCGATCAGGCTTCCAACGAAACTTACAAAGAGGATTATGGCATAAACTATTAGAAGAAGGACGAAAGTTTTTAACCAGCGGTTACTTACGAGCCTTCTGCTTCTTGACAAACTGTCTAATGCTCCAACATCTTCAATGATGACTACCTGAACCACCAAAGAGAACATTATGGCAAGTATTATCCCCGGCACCACAAGCGCAATAAAGCCTAACGCGGTAAGTATTCCAGTAATTATCGTTACCACTAGCAGGGAAAAAAGCTTATAAACCGTGAAATGAAATGCCTCTTCAAGGCTTGCGTTACCTTTCTCAATCAGATCCGAAACAAATTTAATGCAAATTCCGTGAGCTATAGCGTTTACTATCAAGGATATGATGGTAACTACAGCAGTCATACAAAGGAGTGTTGGAAGATATGTGTGAAACCACTTCAATACAACCTCAGGAGGAGCACTTGGCTCTAAATCCGCCATTGCTCCTTCTACGTAATTCCTAAGTGGGATGCTAATAATCCCTGTAGTTAACGATGCTATTAAAACGGGTATTAAAAATATGGCGAATTTCCGTGAGTAAAGTTCGAACGTCTGCGTTAAAACTTCTTCGATGGATAATTCTTGAGGAGGTTTCTGACTGTCTAACTGAGTAATCACTCTACATCGTTCATCCTATTCTAGCATATGGTTTAAAAACATATAGATTCGCTTATTTTTATGGGTTCTCTTTTCACAACACAACAGGGCAAAAAAATTATGCCAGAAACGGCTAAATTACTGAAATATCCTTCAAAATAGTCTATTTCTCAAAAATCTTATTACGTACGTCCTTTTTACAATAATGTTTATGCATTTTCCAGTTCTAGCAGTCACTTGAGAAGGGAGAGATGAACAAGGTTTCTCTATGGCTGCTGCGGATTTTCTTTATTCTGGCAATTCTTTTCAGCGGTTTAGAAAAGATATATTCATATCTCGTTTTCAGTCATGGTCATGC
>DAOVFC010000025.1 GCA_030668645.1 Candidatus Bathyarchaeota archaeon | reverse complement strand
GACTTCAGTAGACGAATAAGCCTGGACACTAGCATCCCCCAGTTTCTAAAAAACTAATAAAGTATTTCAATATTGTGAAGCAAAGTTCCATACTTCTAGTTCTGATTAGTTCTTTAGGTTCTGCTCCAGCTTTTCCACATTTATAATCCATATTGTCAGCGCGCGCTTTCAGTTTTGAATTTTGATATTTTATTCGTTCGAAAAGACGGTCTGTTACATGTTAGGAAACGAAAGCGGGCGGCAAAGAAATTATAAGCGGTACAAGTGAAGTAGATGAAAACGGTGTAAACACTATGGGGATTAGGAAGATAGCTGTCTTGGGCGCTGGTTTGATGGGGCATGGCATATGTCAGGTTGCCGCGCAGACCGGTGGATACGAAGTCAACTTAAGGGACATAGAACAACGCTTCCTAGACAGCGGCGTACAGATGATCAAAAAGAGTTTGCAGAAGTTTCAGAGCAAGGGGAAGCTGACAGAAACGCAAGCTACAGCGACTTTGAACAGGATCCATCAAACTCTGGACTTGAAAGAAGCTGTTTCAGACGTAGACCTGATAATCGAAGCGGCGCCGGAGAATGTGCAGATTAAGAGAGCTATATTCAAAGACGTAGATCAACATGCGCCGCCCCATGCGATAATCGCTTCAAACACCTCCTCAATAAGCATAACGGAGCTTGGCTCGGCGACTAAACGTCCGGAAAAGGTCTGTGGAATGCACTTTTTTAACCCGCCGCAGTTGATGAAGCTTGTTGAAGTTGTCAAGGGTGCAAAAACCTCAGATGAAACAGTGCAGACAATCTTGGATATGGCGCATAGGATGGGTAAAGAAACGGTTCTGGTGAAGAAGGACTGTCCAGGTTTCATCGTAAACCGCATACTGATTCCAGCCCTGAACGAAGCGGTAGCCCTGCACTGGGAGGGCATAGCAGACAGAGACGACATAGACAAGGCCATAAAGCTTGGATTGAACTGGCCCATGGGACCGCTTAAGCTGCTGGACTACATAGGCGCGGACACAACGTTGGCTATAGCCGAGGTCTTGACAAGAGAGTTAGACCCGAAATTTCAGCCATGTCCGGGACTGAAGCAGATGGTTAAAGCGCAGCTCTTAGGGAGGAAGACAGGAAAAGGATTCTACGACTGGACACAAAAATGAAGAGAGGAATGTAAAGATGGAATTCAAATACATAATCTACGAGAAAAGCGAAGGAATAGCCACGATCACGCTGAACCGTCCGGAAGCGTTAAACGCCTTCAGCAAGGAGTCTGTGAAAGAGGTTTTACAGGCGTTGGAGGACGCCAAAATGGACGAAGACGTACACGTCGTGATATTGACGGGAGCCGGCGAGAAGGCGTTTTCAGCTGGCGCGGACATAAAGACGATGAAGGGAACGAACGCCTTGAAAGCGAGGGAGCTTTCGCTTATGGGAGGCAGGATCTGTAGCGCCTTGGAAAACTTTGAGAAGCCGGTTATAGCTGCGATAAACGGTTACGCTTTGGGCGGAGGATTGGAGACGGCCATGGCGTGTGACATCCGTATTGCCTCGGAAAAGGCGCGCATGGGACAGACAGAGATAAAAATAGGCTTGATTCCGGGCTGGGGTGGAACACAAAGGCTCACGCGGTTGATCGGCAAAACGAAAGCGAAAGAGCTCATCTACACTGGAAAGATAATCGACGCGAAGACAGCTGAACAGTTAGGCTTAGTGAACATGGTGGTTCCAGCAGACAGGTTTATGGAAAACGTGCGACAATTCGCTGCGGAACTGGCAGCCAAAGCTCCTGTAGCCCTTAAAGTGGCTAAGGCACTAATCGATAAAGGAGCGGATATGAGCCTCGACGCTGCGATAGCTTTAGAACGTGAAGGCTTCGGCGTCGTCTCTTCCACAGAGGACCTGCAGGAAGGCGTTTCAGCTTTCATGGAAAAAAGAAAACCAACGTTCAAAGGCAAATGAGAAATACAAAGTTCTAACACCTCTTTTTTTGCACTCTCATTTTTCAGCGGATGAGTCTTCTTAGGCCTGAACCATGTGTTAAGCAGCGTTTTTTACCAAAAGTTATATGTTAAAGAATAAAGTTATGAAACATTCTCCAAGGGAGAGAATATCCATTGCCCGATTTACGTATATTGTTACAGGACAACCCTGGAAAACGAGTGCTTCTGCTCGGTAACGAGGCTGTTGCTAGAGGGATTTTGGAGGCTGGCATAGGCGTAGTCACAACATACCCTGGTACGCCGGCGTCTGAGATAGGTGACTCCATCTCCGCGATAGCTTCTGAAGCTGGGTTGTACATGGAGTATTCCACGAACGAGATTGTCGCTGTTGAGGTTGCCGCTGGAGCCGCAAACTGTGGAGTTAGAGCCTTAACAGCCATGAAGCATGTTGGGTTAAACGTAGCCGCAGACGCCGTTATGACTCTGGCTTACATAGGCGTAAAAGGAGGCTACGTGATAGTCAACGCGGACGACCCGCAGTGCTACAGTTCGCAAAACGAGCAGGACAACCGCTTCTACACTTTGCTCTCAAATCTGCCGTGCTTAGAGCCTTCAAACGCTCAAGAGGCAAAGGACATGGTTACTTCAGCGGTTGAAATCTCTGAGGAACTGGAGCTACCCGTCTTGCTTAGAACAACGACGCGTGTAAGCCACACTCGTGGACCAGTAACCTACGGTAAGCTTGCAAAACCGAGATCGAAGGGCAAGTTCGTCAGAGACGTAAAACGTATGGTGATGGTTCCAGCGAACGCCAGACTGATGCATGAGGCGCTTTTGAGAAAGGTAGAAAAAGCTAAAGAAATCAGCGAGGCGTCCCCCCATAACAAGGTTACGCATAAAGGGAAAAGCGGGGGGTACGGCGTGATTTCCTCAAGCTCAGCCTACAATTACGCTGTTGAAGCCGTAGATTTCTTGGGCTTAGACGTCAGCGTCCTAAAGCTTGGCATGACGCATCCGTTTCCAGAAAAAATTGTCGGAGAATTCCTGAGAAACCATGAGAAGATAGTTGTCGTGGAAGAGCTTGAACCTTTCTTGGAAATGCAGGTTAAAGCCGTAGCTAAGGATTATGCCCCAAACGTGAAAATCTACGGGAAAATGAATAGGCTTTATTTTCCGAGGAAGGGCGAACTTTCCACACGCCTCGTCATCACAGGCTTAGCTGAGATAACTGACAAAAAGTTGCCGATAAACTTTCGAGAACTTGATGAACGATACGATGAAACAGTCAAGGATTTACCGCCCAGACCGCCCGTTCTGTGCGCAGGATGCCCACACAGAGCGTCGTTTTACGTGATAAAGAAGGTCACAGGCGGAAAGGCCATCTACTCAACCGATATAGGCTGCTACGCTTTGGGAATCGCCCCGCCGTTGAGCATAGGCGACTTGCTGATATGCATGGGCGCTAGTGTAAGCACGGCTCAGGGGATAAGCAAAGTGACGGGCGTAGACACCGTTTCAGTGGTGGGGGATTCAACGTTTTTCCACGCGGCGATCCCTGGACTTGTGAACGCCGTTTACAACAACCACAAAATCACGTTGGTCGTCCTAGACAACCTTACCACCGCTATGACAGGGCAGCAACCTCACCCCGGAACCGGCGTAACGGGGATGAGAACCCCTTCCAGAAAGGTGCTTATCGAAAAAGTTGCTGAAGGATGCGGGGTGAAATACGTTAGAGTAGTTGATCCATTCAGGACTAAGGAAGCATCAGCGGTTTTGAATGAAGCTCTTCAACAGCCCGGTCCCTCCGTCGTGGTTTTTCGAGCGCCGTGTGCTCTGATGATTGCGAGAGAGAGGAGGCGCAAAGGCATAAGAACCGTGCCCTGCAAGATTACTGATGAATGCACAAGCTGCATGGCTTGCGTTAAGCTGTTAGGCTGTCCAGCCTTGGTGGTTAGGGATGAAAAAGTTGGTGTAGACGAGGCTCTCTGCACCGCCTGTGGACTATGTGTTTCAGTTTGCCCGTACAACGCAATAAGGTGCGGGGAAGACGTTAAAGGAGATTGAAGGAATGGAAGAGTTCAACCTCGTTATTGCCGGTGTTGGTGGACAAGGCATACTTTTAGCGGCTGAAATCTTGGGAACGGCGGCTGTTAAGGAGGGGCTAAATGTTCGGGTGAGCGAAATTCACGGTATGGCGCAGCGTGGCGGAGCGGTGGTCTCCAACGTCAGGATAGGCGACAAAGTTGCGGCGCCAACGGTTTTGGATGGAAGAGCAGACGCGATTTTAGGCTTTGAACCCTTGGAAACCCTGCGTAACATGAGATTCGCTTCAGAAAAAACGCTTGTTCTAATGAGCGACGAGATGATTTTTCCAAGCGGAGTGGCTGTTGGCTCAACGAAATATCCGAGCCTAGATGAAGTCGTGAGGCAGGTCAAAGGTTTTACAAAAAACGTTGTTGTTGTGGAAGCCGCAAGGATGGCTGTTGAAGCTGGGAGCATCTTAACACGGAACGTAGTTATGATTGGGGCTTTGGCTGCGGCTGGGAAGGTTCCAGTTAAGATTGAGAACGTGAAAAAGGCTTTACACGAGCTTGTTCCCGCAAAGTATTTAGAAGTGAACGTTAAAGCATTCGAGCTTGGCTACAAGTATGCCAAAGAAAAACAAGCTAAACCCTAAGTTCCTTTACTGCCTGAATCTGCAGTATTTTCTACTTTATTTTTTAGAATCGCCGTCAATAAGCTCTTGAAAATTTTCATGTCAGACACGTTTACCATTGGAATTTGGATGCTTTTGTCAATTTCGTAAGTTCTTACGTAGTTTGGAAATTCAGTGTAGCAAACTTGGCTTATCGGAAACTCTTTGCTTTTTATTTCGTGTTCAAACGATTTTTCGTAAACTTCTAGGCACATTACGTAACCGTCTATCCAGTGCAGCCTGTTTATTCCGTAAGTTGCAGCGCACCACGCAATGTCCTTGATCGAGCGTTTATCTATTCCTAAAACGCTGACTTTCCGAGTCGGCGCGATTTCCACATCCATGTATGTTCACCCTCCAAACGGAGTGTTTAACAGTTCTTTAACTTTACTGCTTATCTTCGGTCCGAGTCCGTGAACATCCTTAGCCCAGTTATCAACATTCAATAACGCGTTCAAGGGAGTTTGATAGAATTTGAGGATGGCTACGGCTTTTTCTCTTCCGATGTTGGGTAAGCTTGCCACGAAGAATATCTGTGTATCCTCCAAGGTTTCATGTTTTTTGAACGGGTGCACCGTTGGAATTCTTCTTTCAACTATCTGTTCTTGATGTGCGGCTACGCAAAGGAAATCAACAGTCTCCTTATAAGAAGTTGTGTTAATCATTCCTATACCGTTTTTTGCTAACATGAACATCGCCCCCCAGACAGCAGCGGGTCGGATTCTGCTGAACTTGTAGATTATCGGCAGGTAGCCTTCCAAGAGAATTATAGGTTTCGGATAAACCTCCTTAAGCCTAAACAGCTGCTCAAAAAGGTAGCGGCGTGTAAGGGTGTAAACGAAGTCGCGAACTGTTTTCCTCTCAACCGCACACAAATCAGACAAGACGTAATCACCCTTCTGCAACACTTCAGTTCTAACGTTAACACCGCGTTCTTTCAATCCTTTAACAATCTTCGCAGCGGTGTTCGCCTCACGACTATCAACAATAATTGTTAGCTCCTCTCCACCGTCCTTCTTTTCCCTTAAGTAGGGAAGTAAAGTTTCAGTTCCAGACATCTCTCAACCCTTCGGCCATCGAGAACTATTCAGTTCTTAACTGATAAAACTTAGCGTAACAAGTACTGAGAGCTGGGAAAACGTCGGATGCAAACATAAAAAGAGAGTGAAGGATGCTTAGGGTCCTTTCTTTGTGATCTCTTTCACGACACCAGCAGCCACAGTTGTACCCATATCTCTGACTGCGAACCTTCCAAGCTCCGGAAACTCGGTGTATGGTTCGACTGCAATCGGGTGTAAAGGCTCCATTCTGACCACAGCGCTGTCTCCAGTTTTCAGGAAGGTAGGCTTCTCCTCCACAACCTCTCCGGAACGCGGATCAATCTTCTTCAGAAGCTCGGTAAATCTGCACGCGACTTGTCCTGTGTGATAATGAAGCACCGGCGTGTACCCCGCCGCTACAGCCGTTGGGTGATAAATGACGATTATCTGTCCGATGAACTCCTTAGCCACAGTGGGTGGATTGTCCGGATGTCCACAAACGTCTCCACGGCGTACGTCGGTTCTGGATATACCTCTAACGTTAAATCCAACGTTGTCGCCTGGTTCAGCCTTCGGAATCTTGGCGTGGTGCATTTCAATAGATTTTACTTCTGCTTTGACGTTAGAGGGCAAAATTATTATCGAGTCGCCTTCTTTGAGCACGCCTGTTTCAACCCTACCCACCGGAACCGTGCCCACGCCCGGGATAGTGTATACGTCTTGAATTGGGAGGCGTAGAGGCTTTTTTAATGGTTTAGACGGTAATTCAAAGCCGTCTAGGGCTTGAAGCAGCGTGGGTCCTTTATACCACGGCATCTTCTCGCTTGGTTTCACGAGGCTGTCACCTGTCCATCCCGATGTAGGCACGAACGGAATTTTCTCAACCTTGAAGCCCACCATCTTAAGCATTCTTGAAATCTCGTTCTTGACCTCATTGTATCTTTCTTCACCCCAGTTAACTGTGCTATCATCCATCTTATTGACAGCCACCACCATCTGACTTACGCCCAAAGTGTAAGCCAAGAAGGCGTGTTCCCTTGTCTGTCCACCTGGGCCTATGCCTGCTTCGAATTCCCCTCTTTTTGCAGAAACGAACAGCACAGCGCCGTCTCCTTGGCTTGCTCCCGTTATCATGTTCTTAACAAAGTCTCTGTGTCCAGGTGCGTCTATGACTGTGAAGTAGTATTTTGGCGTTTCAAATTTTAGGAACCGAAGGTCGATTGTTAAGCCTCTTTCCCGTTCCTCTTTCAGGTTGTCGAGAACCCAGGCAAACTTGAAGGTTTCCTTACCCAGCACTTTCGCTTGTTCTTCGAAGGACTTTATTACTCTCTCGTCAATGCTTCCAGCTAAGTATAACAGGTGCCCCATCGTTGTTGATTTTCCGTGGTCTACGTGTCCCATTATAACTAGGTTTAAGTGTGGTTTTTCAGCTTTGCTCATTCTTTTTCCTCCTCATTTATCTTTCAGATTTTACCTCTAATTTTAATGGATTCGTTTACAACAACTGTTCATTCGATTATTTTAAGTTT
>DAOVFC010000042.1 GCA_030668645.1 Candidatus Bathyarchaeota archaeon | reverse complement strand
AAAGAGAAGCTTAAACCACGAAGCTGTTCGAGTCCGCTACGAGCTATCTTTCCAACGGGTCCACGATAAACCGCAAACACATCGTAAACCGCTAAGAAGCTTAGAATTAAGACCGTGCTTAAAGTAGGAACTGAAGCGCCTAAGAATGCGCCTAAAGCACCTCCCAAACACAGGACAATCAAGTTGCAAGCCACGCCGCCTATTCGAAAAATCGCAAGGTCGGCTAAGACTGTTATGAGCGTAGACGATACTAGAGTTAAGGCGTCAATGTGTGGAATGGTGAACATTGAAAATGCTGCGAACAAGTAGATGAGAGAAAGTGTGAAAACCGCGGTTGTCAAGACAAATCCTGTAATAATGGTGATTATTTTATGTTTTCTTCGCTTCAAAAGCAAGTATAAGAATGTTGCTCCGACTCCGACGAGAGCGACGAAATAACACGCGTTGCCGAGAGAGCCGAAAACATCCTCTGGGAACGGGGTGACTTCGTAAAGCTCAAGTGAGGATGTGAAAATTAGAAAAGCGCATAACATGCCGAATAATAGACTTGCTAAAATGGGTGTCAGATGTGTCAGTTCAGTCTTAAACTTGCCGCTCAAAGCTTTCACCCTTCGTCTATTCTATTATTTTGTCAACTTTTGAGTAGCATTTGCCGCAGAATAAGCTTTGCTTTCTATCGGTTTCGAAGATCGAATTGGAGAAAAACATAACACAGAACGGGTTAGGACAATGCGTCAAGCCCAAAGTGTGCCCGATTTCATGCACCGCCTCCTTTGTGCTTCTTTCAACGAACAACTCTTTGTTTGAGGTTTTTCCGTAGAATTCCGGTCTAAGCCTCCATAAAGATATCAACGCTGCTTTTCCAGGGCATTCCGCTTCTCCGAAAACGAAGTTCAAGTTCGGAACGAAGATGTCGACATCCACGATTCCTAAGATTCGGTTCAAGGATTTCTGTTTGTCGGCGTAGCTCTGGATTTTGCTCAATATAATGCTTGAGTTGTGTTGCTGTCTCCTCTCGTTGAGGGCTTCTTCCGGTATCGGCAATGTCTGAGCGATAGGTGTGCATGTTGTTCTGGGAAAAATAGTGTTTAGCGCTTCTTGAACTCTGCTTATCGCGTAGGAATCTGTCTGTCCGATGCGTAAGATTCCGATATTCATTTGACACGTCCTAAACTTTGAGGGTGTCTCCGGTCTTGGGTGCGACGGCTTCCAAACCTGCCTCCTTCCCTATCCATTTCGCGAAGCGTTTACAGTTTCCTTCCGCACCGTGAACCACGTAAACCTTTGGTTTTCCGCTCAATTTTTTCACGACTTCCTTCAGATCGCTAGCATCACAGTGTGATGAGAAATCGAAGTGTTCAACCTGAGCCTTAACCTTTCTCACCTTGCCATCGATGACGCATACGCCCTTTTCCAGCAGCTCTCTTCCAGGCGTGCCCGGAATCTGGTAGCTGACCAAGAAGACGGCGTTGTGTGCTTTTTTTCCGATTTTGGATATGTAGAACGCGGCGGGGCCGCCTTTGAGCATGCCTGCCGTCGAGATTATCACACCTGGCTTTTTGATCGCTTTTCTGCGGTCTCGCCAGCCTTGAACCCAGTCAACCGAGTGCAGGGCTTTTGTGAATAGTTGTGGATCTTGCAGAAACTGTTTATAGCTCATCATTATTCTGGCTGCTTCACGGCACATCCCGTCGAGCACGGTCGGGTACTCGAAGTGATGTGCTGCCAAGACGCATGCGATCTCCTGTGATCTTCCGACGCCGAAGGCTGGAACGAGAGCGGTGCCACCCTTCTCCACGACTTCCGTGAGCCCGTCTACAAAACGTTTTTCAAGCTCTAAGCGGTTTGTATGCTCCTCGTCTGCGTAGGTGCTTTCTATTATCACGGCGTCTAAGTCGCTGCATTCCATTTTTGCGCCTTCCAAGAGTCTCGTGTCTGTTGTGTTGAAGTCGCCTGTGTAGAGCAGCCTTTTTCCTTCCGCTTCTATCAGAATTTGTGCGCTTCCAGGTATGTGTCCAGCATTCAAAAGCTGAAACGTGATATCCCCGAATTTTTGTTCAACGTTGAAGTCTACATGCTTGCTGCTTCTCATCATAGACTCCAGTTCGAGGTATTCAAACGGCAGGTAATAGCTGGAGAGATGTATGAAATCTGAAATTAGTAACTGGCTCAATTCTAAAGTCAGTTTGTTTGCGTAAAGTGTTTTTTTCCCATGGATGTAAAAGATTGGGATTGCCCCTGAGTGGTCGAGATGGCTGTGGGTTAAGATTACTGCGTCAACTTCTTTTGGCGGTATGTGCATCGGAAATCCTGGTTCATGGTTTAGCATAACCCCGTAGTCGAGTAAAACCTGTGTTTTTCCACTTTTGACGGCTATTGCTGCTCTTCCGACTTCGTGCGCACCGCCGAGAAACCTGATTTCTAATGGAGTCATCTCTTTTCATCCGCTGATGCTTGGTTAATCGTGCCTTCAGCCCTTTAAATATATACCGCAGGCGACTCCCCGCAATCTCGCTGGATCGTAGTTTTGTGACACAAAAGACATCTAAGTTTGCCTTTTCAGGGAAGCTGAAAGATTTAGAAGACTCACTTTAGATCTGATCTCTGAGATGTTAGAATGAGGCTACAAATAGAGTGCGGTTGAGCTGTTGAAAACGGGGGGAGGGGAGGGGGGGTAAGCACTATCGGCGAAACTTTTCCGTTGAGGCGACTCTGACCAGCCCCTTCTTTATAGCCTTCAAGACCTCGTCCATGTCTTGAGAGGCTTGCACTTCAGTGTAGGCGGTCCACAGCTGGTCGGGTGTGTGCGCGTCGCTTCCGGCGACACCTGGCAGGTTCATTTTTTCCGCCAGTTCTTCAGCCATTCTGTTGCACACGTGACTTGTTAAGCCGTTTAAGATCTCTATGGCGTCCACATCGTGGTTTCTAGTTGAGTCGCCTAAACCGTAGGCTCTATAAGGATGAGGGACGACGGTCAAACCGTCTCCTTCTTTTGTGAAGTCGATCGCGTTTTCCACGGTCCATGGTCTAGGTGGCAGTTCCGCTGTGCCTAGGATTATGAGGTCGCCTTCAGCCGTGCTTAGCTCGACTCCTGGGATTATCAGGATGTCCTCGTATGCGGAGGCTAGTTCGCACACTTTGTGATAGCCTTTGATGGTGTTGTGGTCTGTTATCGCTACGGCTTTGATGAACGGATGTGCGTAGAGCTGGTTCACTATGGTTTTTGGGCGGGTTGAGGCGTCGAACGAGTACATCGTGTGAACGTGCAGATCAACTTTTATCAAGGTTGTTCGCTCAGTATTCGTCGCAGAACTTTCTCAAGTCTGTTTAACATGGGTTTGTTTTGTTTCTGTTTGGCGTTAAGATACTTAAACTTGATGTTTTTTCTTAAGCAAGCTTTTCGGCATATGTTAAGGACAGTGTTGTTCCAGTTCTCTGGGCTGTGAAGAAGTAAAACTGTGTTGTAGTTTGTGTGGTTGATGTAGTCCGCTGTTTGGGTTGCAACGTACTCTATCGTTTCTCTGTCCAGCGGAAGAGCCGTTTCATGCTGGGAAAGAGGATAAACTTCATCAAGCTCTGTTGGGACTATGCCGAATGGAGCAACGTAAAAGCATGCGTGAACTTCGTTTAGGCGGTTCTTGAATCTTGTTCTGAGCAGTTTTGCAACTTCTTTGAACTCTTTTGATTTGTGATATGGTTTTGTTTGGGTTTGGGGTATGAGCAGGAGGATTTTTACTTCAGGGGATGGAGTGTATCGCTCAGAAAGTCTTTTTCTGTGTCTGACGACTTCCGGTCTGATAAGCCCGATGGAGTTGAAGAAGAATATTCCGCTCTTTTTCGTTGTTGGGCTGTGTTTTTCGATGAAGTCTTCATAGTTCTTTAGCCTTTTCAGGGCTTGGAGCAGGGCGGGGTGCCCGTGTGCTCTCAGTTCTAGGTGTTCCCAGAGTCTTCCGTTTTTTATGGCTTGTTTTATGCGTCTCAGCTCGGAGAGACACGCGTAAAGGTTATGCTCGGCGAGAAAGGCTTCTCTATCTTCCTTAGGCATTTCCAAAACCTCTTTCGGGTTTGCTTTTGAGCATCTTGGACACATGCACGGAAAATACTCAAGCTCTTTCAATCTTGACGTGCCGTACTCTGTCATGTAACGGTTTTCTCTGGCGTATATGGCGTAGGCTGCTGAGTCGAAGAGGTCGCATCCGAGGGCTACGGCTAAGGCGAACATGAACGGGTGTCCCGCCCCGAAGAGGTGGAGCGGTCTCTCAAGAGGCAGGTTCATCTTGGCAGCCATTATCATGTCAACCAAAACGTCAAACCGATACTGTTCCATAACAGCGGTTGGGCTTCCCAAAGCGTGTATCTGAAAAGGCAACTTTCTCATTTCGGCGGCGGATTTGGCTATGAGGTCTAGGTATTGGCCTCCCTGAACAGGACCTACCCAGAGGATGTCATCCCGGATTTTTGTTTTTAAGAGTTGCTTGGCTCTCTTCAACGTTTCGTTCACGGTGTGTTCCGCATACCTTCTTGAGACCCTCCAGCCCGTTGGTAAATCTAAAATCGTGGCTATGTCCGTGTCTGTTTGCTCTTGATAGTTCACGATTTCCTCCGGAGTTGTTTCTATGTCTCCGTAAACAAGGATTTGATATGCGCCCGAATCAGTCATTATTACTCCATCGAAGCCCAAAAACTTGTGTAAGCCTTTTTCTGCTGGCTGGTTCTGGAAGCGTTTCTTCAGTATGTATGCGTTGGTTATTAAAGCATCGAAGCCGAATTCTTCACGAATTCTTCTAGGAGGCACAGGCTGCACGGCTGGGTTTATCACCGGAAAGAGAAGAGGCGTTTCAACGGTGCCGCTTTTCGTTTTAAGTCTTCCTATTCTTGCGAGTAAGTCTCTTTCTTTTACTTCAAACGTCATCGTTAAGCCTTAAACAAAATCAGCCAAACACGCATATAAAGAAATGTTCATTAATATATGCACGCTACAGAACCCGTAAAGAAGCCTCTAAATAGGCGGATGGTTCAAGGTTAAAATGCAATGAGGTGAACATTGTTGAAGCTTCTGCTTGATGAAATGTACGCAGGACTAAAAGAATACTTTGAAATTCTTGGATGGGATGTGCTAACCGTCCAAGATGCAGGATTACAAGGAGCAAAAGACAAAGATGTCATAGAATATGCAAGGAATAACAACTTGCT